>JAAZFD010000176.1 GCA_012511925.1 Clostridiales bacterium | reverse complement strand
CGATATAACTTAATTAACTCGAAAAAAGCCCCGAAAGCTCGGGACTTTATGTTTAGGTAAATTAAGCGTACTACGCAGTGTATTGTGCGTTTACTTAATCTTTATCCCCAAAATACCCTGCACTCTTGTTCTGATAACTATTATATCATCAAACACGGCAGGCGAAGCCTCGATATTACTTTCGATATTGAATGTGTTAAGTATTGTGCCGTCTATGCCGTCAATCAAGTACACATTGCCGCTATAATTGCATTGAATCAAATAGCCATTCCCTTGCTGGTCATAAACCGCAACAGGCGACGACCAAGTGTAAGCGCTTAGCTTTGTTTCCCAAGCAACTGTTCCATCGGTCTTATTGAATGCTACCATATCTCCCCTATTACCATTGCCATAGCTTGCATAAACTATAAATACAAGGTCTTTAAGCTTGTTTTCGCCTAATACTGCCGAGGTCATAACTCCGCCTGTTACGTCAGATGTGGTATAAACCTCACGTTCTTTCACCCAAACTATTTCGCCTGTTTCCGCATCGATTTTATAGAAACCAACTGTACCGTATCCTTTGCTGTCTGCGGTATTATCTAATGTATTTCCAATGTATATATAGCATTTTCCGTTATTATCGATTTCAAAAGCAGGGCTTGCGTTTGTATCGTCTTTAATATCTTGAACCCATACAACCTCCATTTTGTTTAGGTCAACACAATGCATAAGCCCAGAGTTTTCGGTCAAAAACAGATAATTCTTCCATGCGGCTGCACTGCCCTCATAGCCATGCCAATAGCCTTTACTTTTTGTGCGTGGTGAATCATAACGCAATTTTACTGTTTTCCCCGGGTTTACCGAAATTGTTCCGTTTTGCTCGTCGTAATGAGTGTTTAGCTTAATAACATATAAAATTCCGTTTTCGCCTGGATATATAAGCGTATCGGCTTCAGCACTAACAAGTGCAGAGCTATCGTATGCTGTCCAAGAGCGTAAAGCAAACTTATCGCCTTTTTTGCCAAATTCGTATATGATTTTGCAATCAATAAGGCTTACTATCATAGCCCTTGCTTCTTTTCCGCTTTCATTGTAATGGTCGCCGGAGCCTAAATACAGCAGCGGATAACCACGAGGGTCTAACGAGCCTGCACCCTTAAAAGGCACTCCGATAACCATCTTATCTCTGGTAGGTCTGCCTGTAACAAGGTCTAAAAAGTAGATGTTTCCGTCCATTGTTGCATAGATTGCTTCTATTAAGCTATTATCTGCCTTTGCCCAATCGAACATATTCATTATTTGCTTTGTTGAATGTGGCCATTTTACCAAAATTGGCTGACCTGTCCAGCCGCTACCCGTCCATGAACCAGAGTAGTTTCTGCCCTCGCCTCCTTTTAGGCTATAGGTCGGCACTTGCCAAAGCTTTTCCAATATTTTTTCAGTTACATTCGCAGTTCCATAAGCCGCATTGCTTCTAAAGTTGTTTCCTCTAAAGGATATTACACCCTCAAGGCTTGTATATTCGCTGCCCATTCCAAAGTTTATAGGAGGAATCTCGCCATCGCCAGTAACATCGGTTTCGAATGTGAAATCAAAGTATGAGGGCTTTGTTTCGTCTATCGCAGCGGCAAAAAACGGAGGTATGGGCGTGGGTGTAGGTTCCTCTGCTGTCGGAGAAATTATTGCCACTTCGCTATTGTTTGGCGTAACATTGGGGTCGTTTGGCTCTTTCCTATCAGATAAAAGCAGGGCTGTAAGCACACCCACAATTCCTAAACAAAAAAGCACAATAATTATACGAAACGTTGGATTTCTTCTCTTCCTTCTGCGCATAACTCTTCTAATATCTTGGTTCATTATCAAGTTCCCCTAATCATAAAAATTCATCAGTTAATAAAATATCAAATATGGCAAGGCATGTCAAATAGCATTAGTTCGTTGCGTATTTAAGAATAAGCACCGCATCACCTGTGTTTATCATCGTATCGCAGTTGAAATCTGCACAAATTTTTGCTTCACCAATTAAGTTTTGCTCACCTACTACATAGAGCAGAATGGAAACCGCATCACCAGTATTTATCTTGTTGTCAAGGTTCACATCGCCTAAATTTGCCCCTGCGTTCATGGGGTAGTCGTTTTCGCAAAGTTCTGGAAACGCATACGTTCCGTAGGTGGTAATGCTACCGTTTTCAGTATGGGTTCTGCTCATAAACTTGCTTCCCTTAAGGAAATACTTATGCGAAAGTACAGGACTTTGCGATATTGGGTCATCGAATGTTGCATCTAATGCAAACCATAAATCGTTAGGCATCTTTACTGCGTTCCACATATGAAGTTCACCCACTGAGCCGCTAACAAGTGCAGAAATAATTCCCGCTTTATCGCAAAGCACCTTGAATGCACGGGCATAACCCTCACAAACTGGGTCGTCTTTCGTATCGTTGCTATTGCCTATTAAGGCACTTGCAGCACTCCAAGCAAGCTGTGATGCTCCATCAATGTTCCCCTCATAAACAAAGCGATTATATTGATTGTTTTCTACAAGCCAATTATGAAAATATAGCACCTTGTCGTAATCTTTGCCTTTGGCGGCTGATACTATTTCGTTCACCTTTGCATTAAAGGCAGCTTCGGCATTTACGATTTGATTTTTTGAAGAATACGCTGTGTTGTACCAACCCGTATCAGGCTTTTTGAAAAATGCCCTTGATACCGTTCCAGACGAATTAGAATAATAGCCCAAGCGCATAGTTTTTGACAACCAAAAAATCTCTGGATGGTCGAAATCAAATGCGTAGCAAGCGTTGAAAAATGCGACGGCTAAGTCCTCCGCCTTTGTGTTTGCAGGCACATCAAAAAAAATTTCGTCCTCCACTCCGTTTCTAAAGGCATCTAAATTCTCTAACCTTGCGTAGAATACTGTTCTTTCAAAGCTGTTTAGCTGTTCGAAAAAACTTGAGCCGTATGGCAATCCGTTTAGCTTTGTAGGCGGATTTAGGCTTTTCCCTAATTCAAAAGAAACCTCATCATAGCTTTCACCCCCCAAAGCCAAAGCGTTTGAAGATGTCAAAAGCAGTATCGCTACTATAATCAAAGAAATTAATTTTTTGTTCATTTTTCTACTCCTTTACTATTTTCGCTATATAGCTTCCTTGCTCAATCAGCCCTGAAAGATTATGGTAGGTAATCACAAACCTTGGCATTCCTTGAGCATAGGTAGTAATCTCATATAAATTATACACCAACACTAAGCTGTTTTTCGTTAGGTAAAATTGTCTATCGTTGTCAACTGGTTTGATGTCGGAAAGAAGCGTAAGTGCTAACTTGTCCGCTAAGCCTTGCGCATTTGAAGCAAGCACCTGACGCCATTCATCGCTGTTTTTTGGGAATAAATCGTTAAGAAAAATTTGATTTCCTGTGGTGCAATCAAAATTAAGGGGAATATAGCTTGTGATGTTCTCATCTTCGCCATAAGCGTAAAGCACGATAGATATAATTCCCTTGTCATTATACATCACATCAAAATCCATATCATTTATGTATTGGCTGTTTTCGTTTACATAGTTCGTAACGACTTGCTGAATTTTTTTGTTGATAAGCGATATTGAATTCCATCCCCTAATAACTGGGTAAATAGCATATCCGTTATCAAAAGCATAGATATTAGTTCTTACAATAAGTGGTTGTGTTAAATCCTGGGGCGGAAATGTTGCCTTTCCCGGCTCTGGTGATGCGCCTGTTTGAGTAGGCGAAGGTTGCGAGATATTACAGCCCGCAAACAACATTACACATATTAAAAGCAATGCAGTTGCACATTGCATTTTCATCTACAAACACCACCGTAATTGTTTTTAATTATTAGCTCGGTATTTTCAATCGCTTTATCAATCATCTGTGAAAAATCAAACATTGCTTCACTTTCACGCAGCTTTTTAACATCGGGCTTTGTAACAGGATGCTTTGGAACAAAAACCGTACAACAATCCTCATAAGGCAATATCGACGTTTCAAACGTGTTTATTTTCCTTGCAATATCGGTTATCTCTGTTTTATCCATACCGATTAAGGGACGAAATACAGGCATTGAAACCGCATCATCAGTTACACATAGGCTTTCTAAGGTTTGGCTTGCTACTTGTCCTAATGCTTCGCCTGTGATTAGTGCGAGTGCATTATCTTTTTGGGCTACTCGCTCGGCAATTTGCATCATAAGCCTACGCATAAGAACCGTTGTTTCTTTCTCGGGGCAATTCTGATAAATAGCAAGCTGAATGTCTGTGAATGGAACAATGTGCAAGCGAATTTCACCAGCGTATGCCGATAACAAACCCGTTAATTCTATAACCTTTTCCTTTGCTCTCTCACTTGTGTATGGATGGCTAAAATAGTGAATTGCAGAAAGCTCAACGCCACGCTTAGCAAGCATATAGCCTGCAACGGGACTGTCTATTCCGCCCGACAACAACAGCATTGCCCTACCCGAAGTGCCTACAGGCAAACCGCCTGCACATGGAATTTCATTTGCATAGATATAGGCTTTTTCACGAATCTCTATGCTTAATTTTATTTGCGGATTTACAACATCAACCTTTAGGCTTGGGAATTTAACAAGCATTTGATGCCCCATTTCCCTGCAAATATGCTCGGAATTTAAGTGAAACTTTTTGTCTGCTCGCTTTGCAAAGACCTTGAAGGTTTTATTTGAGTCTTGCTTCAACTCGTTTTCCATTACGTATTCGCAAGCAGAAACTATAGAATCCCAATCCTTTTTTACCGAAATAGCAACGCTTACTGAATGCAAGCCAAAAACGTGTTTTAGCCTTTCGATTGCGTGGCTTATATCGCTATCGCTTATTTGTGTAACATAAATTCGACCGTTTTCTCGGGTTACCCTATGCTGTATTCCATCAAGGCTCGCATGGATGTTTTGAACCAATTTGCGTTCAAAGAAAGGACGATTAAGCCCTTTTAAATGAAGCTCGCCATAACGAACGAGCACCAGGTTTTCATATCCGTCAAACATATTAGTGTTTGTGTTGTTTTGCTCCATTGCCTACTCCTAAGTATTATTGTGCTTTATTATACCATTTAGACTTAGTATTGAAAAGGCATATGTTTTACCAGCAATGGATAAAAGTTAGATAGATGGATTAAGACGAGTTAGTGTT
>JAAZFD010000175.1 GCA_012511925.1 Clostridiales bacterium | reverse complement strand
TTTCATTTTCACCCTCCTGATTGTAATATTGTAATATTTTGTTTATGCTCTTTAAACTGAACTCATATTCACTATTCAACCCTGCATTTTGAATGTTTAGCATTAACCTTTCTTTTAACACAAGCAAGTGTCTATGCAAATTCTTATCCCTCTTTTTAGCCAAGTAATAGCTTACTTCAAAGTAATCCTCTGGGAAGAAATTGGGAATTATATCGTGAGTCCCAGAATACCTTGCACAAATTATAGGGTATGCTCGTCTATCCTCAAAGACCAAGCGCTCGTCAATAATGTTATATCCATTTTCGAACAAGTATTGGCGCAGCTCCTTGTCGCCACGCATAGGCTGCATAATTATGCGTTCAGCCTTTTGGGCAATCTGAACACCGTTACAAAGTATTTCAGAAATCAATATTCCACCCATACCAGCGATTATTATCGCATCAACGCTTTTTCCTAAAATTGCATCTAAACCGTTTGCATGAGTTATCTGCATCTTCTCTAAAAAACCGCACTTCTTAGCCAAAATCTCAGTTTTCTTAACGGAAGCAGGGCTTATATCGGAAGCAAGCATAAATTCCGCCTTTTCCCGTTGCAAAAGCGAAACGGCTAATCTGCCATGGTCGCAGCCAACATCCGCTACGATTCTGCAGTTTTCAACCATTTCAGCTATGGCTTCAAGCCTACTCGTTAAGTTAATTCGCTTCTTATTCAATTCCATTCTTTAATAATAGCTAAAAATTCCAGTCTTTGCAATACTTCGGGTTGCAAATTCAGATACAAAAGACATACAATGATATAAGCACTTTGGAGGAGATATGATTTACGAAAAGCTATATAATGAAATCTACGCTTTGCTTTCTGTTAAGAGGTTGGGAAGTGAATATAAGGGCATATACAAAAAAATCGAAAGTCCAGACTGGATAAACGAACACGACGATATAGGCATTGAGGTTACTCAAGCATTGCTTCAATATGAGGGAGAGGCGCAAAAGGTAATAGACAAGTTCTTAGGAATGCGGTTAGAGGATATTCCGCAAGCAGAAATCGAGCCTTTCTTAGATAGAGCAGAATTCTTTTGCGGCAGGCTTCAAGCGATTAACACAGAAAATGGCACCCATTCGTATGTTTTCAAAACGCTTTATCGCTTTGATAAGAAGCTCTACAAGCTAAACACGAATTATTCGCTTATGAAAAGGAACTGTCTTTATATTTTTCTGCATAAGGACAATGTGGTTTATTCCGACATAGAGTATATATTTGAAAACATAAAAGTACAGCAATCAAGAAAAAAGAACAAGTTTAATACGGTATTCCTAAATTGCATCGAAACAATTTATGTGCTTGATTTTAACTTGGGAATAATCTCAACCATAATGCTATCAGAAATCGAGCAAAAAAAATTCGCAGAATCAACTCTGCGAATAAGAAACAGGGTAGGGGGTAATGAAGATTTTATCGGCGAAATAGAAATATAGCTCTATTGATAGACAACATACTTATTTTTGCCGCTGTCTTTAGCCTTCTGCAAAGCCTTTTCCGCTTTCGAAAGAGTTTCGTCAATACTAAAATCCTCGTTAGTGAACAAAACAACGCCCACAGAAGCACAAATCTTGAATTGAGGCGAAAAACTATTCTCCAAAAGCATATCGTAGAACTCCTTAAGCATTGATTTTACAGCGGATTCGGATACATTTGGCATATAGATGAAGAATTCGTCGCCACCAAGTCGCCCAATCGTATCTGTTGTATAAAACACGCTTGTTAGTAGATTGCCAAACCTCTCCAAAATCTCATCGCCAGCATCATCCCCGAGTTTTTCGACTATTTTGCTGAAATTGTCTAAATCGAATAAAAGCGCAGAATGTGTAACATCTGAGTTAGAGTGCATAACTTGACAAGAAACACGCTTTAGGGTGTGAGCTTTGTTGTAAAGTCCTGTAAGCGCATCGATATTCTGTTCACCATCTAAATTGTCAACAGTACTGTTTTGAGTGTCGCTTGTACTGTCTTGAATCTCGAAAAACGGGGTAGAAGTTCCAATAGAATGTCCAGTCTTGTCATTGATAATACTGTTTTTAAACTTAAATGTTTCAAGATGATATTCACAAGTATTCATGTTTCGAAGCAAAAATGTGCCGCTTGCTTTTTCCTTGCCCTCAATCAAGTCTTTGAACATTTGCAGGAACGCAGTTTTGCTTTCAGGATGCACATAACCGATTTCAACAAAATTTTCTGGGGTGCTTGGCGTAAAGGTTCTGTTAATTTCGCTTGAATAGGGTACCTTTACAAAGAAGTTGTTTTCAACATGATAATCCCAAATCGAAATACTTGTTTCGCTTAGAACTAAACGTATAATATCCTCGTTTAGCTTTAGCTTAGAGTCTATGCTCTTTTGCTCTGTAGAATCGGATAGCTTCACAACAACAAAGCGGTTGTCCTCATCAAGTTTTTCGGCTTTAATGCGTAAGAATGTGTCGAATGCTTTGAACTCTGCTTGTGATAGACCCAAATTATTAGCCTTTAGAATCGTTTTGTATAAAACTCCCTCTGAGTTGGAAAGTAATTGAAAATCGCCCTCGCTATGGGTTTGGAAAATATCCGAAGCCTTTATAGATAGGGTTTTATAGTCTTCGCTTGCAAACACAAATGCAATGGAATCCTTTTCAACTGCATATAAACCTATGCCGCCTGCAAAACGGTTGAGTAGCCTTTCAAGTAAGATACCGTCCACACGGTTTGAAGTAATAGTGCTTTCCATTGTTTACCACCTATATTAGCAAGCCCAAAAGCTCTTACAAATTATCCACAATATCATTATACATTAGATTTTATATAATTTCAAGTAAATTTTTAATAAAATGTTCAGATTATTAAACATAATACTTGGAAGAATCAGTAACATCTCGAAGATATAAAACATATTTTTGTACTAAACATCGAAGTCTTTATTTCGATGAAATTTTTGTAAAGGAGGTTTATATAATGCAAAGATTTAACAGACAAAATTTTAACAACAACAATACCTCGTATAGACAAACAGATTTCGGCCCCAAGCCTTTTGCGACTAATCTCAACGAAGCCGCTCGTCGCAATGATTTGTTCAGAGTTGCACTTTGGACAGGTGAACACCTACAGTTAACTCTAATGAGCATAAATGTCAACGATAACATTGGCTTAGAGGTACACCGTGATGTTGACCAGTTCCTTTATATCGTTGAAGGTCAGGGAGTTACAATGATGTGCAACAGGCAAGACTGTTTAGATTACAGGCAAAATGTTTCACCCGGCTTTGGAATTTTCGTACCTGCAGGCACATGGCACAACGTAATAAATACTGGACGTATGCCTTTGAAGCTGTTCACTGTTTATGCCCCACCTGAGCATCCGCGCGGCACAGTGCATAGAACGAAAGCAGAAGCGGAAGAATATCATCATTAAAAGAAAACCTAATGGGGAGCAACGCTCCCCCAGACTGTCTATAAACCTATTAGTATAGAAAAAGGCATAAAATAATCGACGAAGCATACGCGCTATTCAATGATTAAGGGGCAAAAAACAGAGATTTTTCGGTGCAAAAACTCGCATATAGAAGAAATATTACCCCAAAAAATGTAGGGGGGCAACACTCTTGTGTTCGCCCGCTGGCACTTTTTGCGACGCTCTGCGGGGAGCAACGCTCCCCGCAACCATACAAGAATAATAGAAACGTAGGTGGCCCTAATTAACCTTCCTACAAAAATCCTTCCCCTTCCAACAATAAGTACACAGCTTACACTCTGGCAGCCCAATAGACTCTATCAAGTCCTCAATCTTATGGAATTTCAAAGAGGTAAAATTAAGCTGCTTTCTTATTCCCTCAACCATTTTCTCATAGCTTTCGCTACTTGAATCCGTATAGTCCAATAGCCTTTCGTGTGAAACATCGCCCTCTAACTCGTGAATAACTCGCCTTGCAATCAAGTCCATTTCCGATGTTGAGCGTGAAAAGTTTAAATACTTACAGCCAAACATTATGGGAGGGCAGGCAGAGCGCACATGCACCTCTTTTGCACCGCTTCGATATAGAAAATCGGTGGTTTCGCTCATTTGCGTTCCACGAACGATAGAATCGTCAATCAAAAGCAGTTTTTTCTTATTTATTAGCTCATGAACAGGAATTAGCTTCATGTGTGCTATTCTGTTGCGTTGCGCTTGGTTTGAGGGCATAAATGAACGTGGCCAAGTGGGAGTATATTTGATAAAAGGACGAGTAAACGGTGCTACGGAAGCGTTCGCATAGCCTATCGCATACGCCGAACCGGAATCGGGAATCCCCGAAATCGAATCCATCGCTACATCCTTATCACGCTTTGACAAAATCTCGCCAGCCCTATATCGCATAGTTTCAACGTTTACACCTTCATAAATGGAAGTGGGGTAGCCGTAGTAAACCCAAAGGAATGCGCAAATCTGCATCTCTTCTAATGCTGGCATAAGTGTTGTTTCGCCCTCTGTGGTTATAAAAACTATTTCAGCAGGTCCGATTTCTCTGTGAAATTCGTAATCAAGGTTAATGAAGGAGCTGCTTTCAAATGCAACGCAATACGCATCAGATTTTTTGCCTATAACAAGTGGGGTTCTGCCACAATAATCTCGCGCGGCATATATTCCCTCAGCGGTTAATATCACGATGGACATTGAGCCTTCGATTTTTTTCTGAGCAAACCTTATACCCTCAACAATGCTGTCGCATTCGTTTATCAAAGCGGCACAAAGCTCAACAATATTGATTTTACCGCCACTCATTTCAAGAAATTGCGTTCTGCCATTTTCAAATGTATGCTCTACTAATTCATCGATATTATTTATTCGACCAACAGCCGTAATTGCGAAGTTGCCTAAATGCGAGCGAACAATCAGCGGTTGGGGAACGGAATCTGAAATGCATCCAATGCCTAAGTTGCCTTTCATAGTTCCAATATCTGCACCAAACTTTGTTCTAAAAGGTGAGTTTTCGATGTTGTGAATAGCTCTTTCAAAGCCATTACTTCCGAAAATCGCCATACCGCCACGCTTTGTTCCTAAGTGAGAATGATAATCCGTACCGAAAAATACATCGCTTACGCAATCCGTTTTTGACACAACGCCAAATAC
>JAAZFD010000174.1 GCA_012511925.1 Clostridiales bacterium | reverse complement strand
TTTGATATCAGCAGAATTGATCACGTCGGCAGCGTTTTGACCACATCTGGGTGTCAACAAAGCATTTACTTTATTATCTACTATTGTTTGTGCAGCTTTAATCCCGGCACCACCTGTGCTTGCTGCCGCACTGTTATCAAGAAATTTACTTTCCTTAGTTTCTATATCATAAATAAGAAAATAGGGAGTGCGTCCAAAAGAAACACATACGCTGGACTCCAAAGTTTTCTCATCTACAGGAATTGCTATTTTCATAAGAATCCTCCATTCTTTTCATTTCTAAATAGTTGTTGATTGCATTGTGCAATGCACTTGCTCCCAAGTTTGAGCAGTGGAGAATATAATAGATTATGTTATCCATTACCTTTAAATAAACAGCAAAAGAATCTACGCAAGAAGAATCTCCGTGGATTCCTTCGGCATCTGCATCCGGCATACTATGGACATTCCAAGGACACATAACATTTTCAATTACCTTTCCTGAGTACATAGTCAATCACCTCTATCATCATTACTAAAACTTAGTCCGCGCCTATGTCGATGGCATCCACGACCACAATCGTTATCTAAACCATCACAAAGTCGGTATTCACCACCCTCAATCGATAGCACTTTCCGTTAACCAATGACTCGGCCAGTTTTTTTCTTGCATCGATATAAATACCTTGAACAGTACTGCGAGCCACATTCATCTTCGTAGCGCATTCTTCCTGTGTTAAGCCTTCTAAGTCGATAAGCCTAATGGTTTCATACTCGTCAATGGTCATAATTACGTAATTCTTTGCATCTGCAGATGAATCAAGAGGCCCAAATCTATTGCTTTCAGGCAAACAGCAAACTTTTCTCCACTTCATTGGTCTTGCCATAATTCATCACCTCCATTAAATTATTCTTATTATACTCCATTTATGGCATATGTCAATAACTTTTAAATTATTTTAGAAAAATAAAAAATCGGAATACGATTTTTCAGTCTCGGTATATAATTGCTATGTCGAGGAGTGTTATCCAAAGGCGCATGTTTCAGTCAGCAACCACCAAAGGCGGCTGTTTCAGATTTTTGATGAAAAGCATAATTCCTTGCTCTTGCGTTTCCTCTTTGCCTTTTCGTACTCAAGAACAGAGTAGCGTTCCAATGCAAAATTTTGAAATTTGTATTTCCATTCAAATCATATAGACAAACAAATTATTTCGGTATTTCAATAATTCTGGAGTTGCAATAGATTTACCACGGATTGATTATGGTTTTTATGATGTTATTGATAAAAAGTATTGCGACTAGATAAGATTTTTTACATACCAAAACTTTTGGGTAGTTATGGCGTTTTTGCCATTTCAGGAATTGCTTATGAGATAAATATCGAACTTATAATCGACAGCAACTTACTTGAGATTGTTTGATAAGTTTTCAAAAAGTAAGCGCACAAACAAATTACGGCGATTTGACTATAGAACCATTATTAGGCACCGCCCTGCCCTTTTCATTAGGCTATTCTAACCCTCTCTTTCCCCATCCCGTTTCATCCTATAAAGTAGCGCAGCGATTAAGCCCAGCGAAAGCACAATGCCAGTTACTCCAGCATAGAATATAGACTTATCACCAGTAACAGGTGGTTTCGTTCCCGGGTCGGGGGTTGGCTTTGGTGTGGGCGTTTCTCCCCATGGGTCGTTTGGATCGGCACTTTGAGCTTCGAAGTTCCAAATAACATCACCTAATAGTCCCATGTATTCGTTGTCAACTTCTTTGTCAAGCCATAGGTTTACGGTAAGGGTTTTCATTTTTTGCGGAGCGAAAACACCCAAGCTAACCTTGTTTATTTCGCCCATAAAAATATTGGTTGCAAACTCATCAGCCCATATTGAACCATTGTAAAGCACTTCTCCATCATCGTTTGTTACCTTTATCGTTGTATAATCACGCAAGATTTTCTGAATCAAAGCAAAGTTTTCATCCGCAATATACGACTGCTCTGTTAATGTCGCAAAAAGGTGTATTTTAACATCATATTCATATAGGTTGGATATTTCGACTTGTTGAGTTCTGCCCTCTGAAGGGAGAAGGTTTTTGAAGCCGCTGAACAAGTCGCCCTCGTTGTTTTCAAATTTAAAACCTACTTCAGGGTTTACAAAGCTAACTCTTGAAATCTCAATGGGGTATGTGGGGTCTTGATACTCTATATCCAACTCTTTGTATGTTTTGCCCCAAACGGTTATCGCCTCGCCTACTGCTTGTATGGCTTCCATGTAGATGTTTATATGTGCCCTGCGATTTTTGTATTCGTTGCCTGTGGACTCGTC
Source organism: Clostridiales bacterium (assembly GCA_012511925.1). Taxonomy (GTDB): domain Bacteria; phylum Bacillota; class Clostridia; order Christensenellales; family CAG-138; genus DUPG01. The sequence goes on along the minus strand of JAAZFD010000174.1, from coordinate 5,378 downwards.
GAGCTTTATTGCTGTAACAACTGCTGGCGAAAGCTCATCAGGAGCCAAAATGCCCTTGTAGTAATGGAAACCGTCGTTTGAATCGTATTGCCAATCAACAGTATTGTAGGTGATTAAAATGTTATCCGCACTTAAATCTGTATCTATAATAATGTTGCCTAACTCGTCTTCGTATGAAATCCAAGCTATTTTATAGGACAAACGAACTGCTATGTCTATATCGCAGGTATTCCTAACCTTAACTATGTTGTCAACGGTGTCGCCCGGCATAACAAGCACATCTTCGGGATAATCATAGCTTTGGTAGAAGAAGTTCTCTACCTTTGCGCTAATCTCGTCAATCGAAATCTTGTTTAGGGTCGATGCACTTGCCATCCACGATGCGAGCGTTGTTGAAACACTAACAAGCAGCATAACTATGGCAAGCACAAGTATCACCAAATACATATTGCGTTTTTTCATTCTAATCACCTACCTTTCCTTAAGAATTAGTTAGTCTAAATCTTATGCAGCGTCAAGAGCTATAAAAGCTGCTGTTGCATCTGCAAAGTTTGTTGCCTGTATTGCTTCAGCAACGATTCTGATTTCGAAGTTGCCTAACAATTCTACATCAGCGCTTGTGTAATCTGTGGGGATTACAAGGTTTGTGAACAGAACTGTTTCATCACCATTTGCTGTGCTGAAAATGCCGTTGTAGTTGTAGTAGCGAATGCCAGCATCTGCAACTCTTGTTGTGTCGAATGTGAAATCGGGGTTCACCTGTGCGAACGCTGCCAAGTCTGCTAATGAGTAGCTTGTGCCTGCAACGATACCTGTGCCGGGTGTTTGTGTTGCGACATCATAGGTTGCATCGAAGTAAATCGTTTCGAGTATGAGTGCAATACGGTCTGTGTCTGTGATTAAGCTGTTTGTAGCTGTATCATAGAAACTTAGAACTACACGCATATAGCTTTCGCCTTCGAGTGCTGTAACGATAGGGTCTTTAACCATTGTGTCTCCAGGAACTAAGTCCTTGCCGTCTGTGGTGTCGTCCCAGTTAGGCTCTTCGAGACCGATTTCAACATCGCCCACTGTGATAGTGTTTGTTGCGGTGTCGGAGTCTGTTAGGTAAGCAATCGTTCCGCCGATTACGAGGGAAGCGATTAGTACCAGCGATGCTATCATAATAGCGAGTTTTTTGTTCTTCATTGTTTTCTCCTTTATATAGGTTATTTTATATGTTAAAGCTGTCTTATGGCTTCAAACAATCATTATGGTGTAACAGTGCCGTTACCGTTAAGTGTTACGTCCCAATGGGACACCGCCTGTGGGTTTGGTTGTATAATATCTGCAATAACCTCAATTTCAACGCTAATATCCTGATACTTTGCACGCATCTCTACGGTGTTGTTTGTAAGCCTTACGCCAGCCAAAAGCTTTTCTGTAGCACCGCCCGATGGCACAACCGTTTTGTAGTAGAAATAACCGTCCTTATAGAACCAATTCGTTGACCACGCGCTATCAAACATTAATGTTATGTCGCCCATCTCAATCTTGTTGTCTATTGGAGCATTCAACGCAACGCTTGAGTTTTCAATAAAGTCGCCACTCGCATTTTTGAACATCGGCAAAATCATAATTCGCACAACCCCGCCTACTGAACCGCTGGGAACTGTAAGATATACAGGCTTTGTAAAGCTGCCCCATTCCACATTGTTCTTATCTACGCCCGGTTCTTCTATATCAACCATTATTTGCCCCAAGGAAATCGTATTTTTTATCGCTCCTATGGCGGTTAGGTACGCAAGCGTTCCACCAACTAATAATGCACCGGAAAGAATTACAAGCAATGCAAGCTGTGCCGTGCGTATAAGCTTTTTTGCAAGTAAAATGTTCTGCGAACTTTTTCGAACCTTATTTACCGCCATAGGTTTTGTGATAGAAAAGTTTTGCACGGGTTCGTTTGTCTTTTTAGCCTTGGTGAGGGATAATTCATCCAAATAACCACCCTCTGTAATGCTTCTAACCGTAACATTTTGACTTTCCGTTTGCTCAAAGTTTTGGGTAATTAAAAGCAAACCTTTACCACTTAACTCAGCTATAATCTCTTGCATGGATTTTGTGGCACCGCTTTCAACTTCATCAGAGTAATAGCAAAGAAGGCGCCTATGTATTAGCTTGTTTAAAACATACAAGCCCATATATGTGTGTGCTTCTGCGCTTATATCGTGGGCTAAAAGAGAGCCTTTTACTTCGGCAAAGCGTTTTTTAAGCTCTGTCAGCGCAGTCTTTGAAACCACAAGCTGTTTGTTTTGCCTAATAAGCAAAGGTATAATATTCGATACAAACATTGGAAAAAATGGGCTTGTTACGGCATCGCTATTAACGAAAATTACTTCGTTTCCGGATACAAGCGCTTCAAACAAGCTATATTGTTTTTCCAAAGAGTAATTACTCATCCTTGCCGTCTGTTCCTTTGGTTTCTGTTTCTATAGTTATATCGGCTTCTGCATCTGTTTCCGATTCCTCAACAGTTTCAACGCTTTCCGCATCACCTTCAACGGTTTCGTCTTGCTTTTTGGGAGTCGAATCTGTAAGCAATATCGATATTAATGCAAGCATTACAATGAGAGTTATCGAAATAATTTGCCCAGCTAAATTGCTTGCAAAGTTAAGCGGATAGCCAAGTAAGGGTATTGTAAAAGCATGAATGCCCTGCACATTTTCAAATGTAACCGTTTTTTTGTCGATAGTTTCGTTTGCATCGCCCTTTGTTGTAAAGCGCTTTGCTTCCTTATCGATTGAAAATACCCTATGTGTAGCCACCGTATCTTCATCTAAGGCAAAAGAAATTACATCGCCAACCTCTATCTTCTCGGGGTCAATGGGTCGTACATAAATCAAGTCGCCAGCAGAAAGCATAGGCTCCATGCTTCCGCTTAAAACTGTAAACAGCTTGACTCCAAACAATCTCGGTAGCGCAAGTGCTAATCCTAATATTATGATTGCAATCAATATGATTGTAGATATAGTTGATGCTATCTTTTTTCCCATGTGTTTTTACTCCTCTTATGGTTTGCTCATTTTGTTAGTTACGCTTTCGTGGTCGCTTAGCCAGTTTTCCTTCGTTCTCTCCGAAACAAATAGGAACTTATAGTCGTTATTTGTAGGATTATTCACAGGCATTTGTAGCTTTCCTGCGGCATAGCTATACGTAATCGTACCGTTAGTGGCTTCTGTTTGGTTTTCAATAAGCTCATATCTCCAATTACTATTAGAAATCTGCTTAATAGAGTATGTTCCCGCAGGCATATCTACGAAGGATACGCTTGAACTTGTTGACCCAGCGGGTATTGTGATTGCGGCATATAGCACTCCATTAGGTCCCGTAATTTCAAACATAAACTGTTCGTTTGAATCCGATGCGGACAGTATTTTCTTTTCAAGCACAAAGTTGCACAGCGCCTCTTTATTAGTAAACAGTAATTGCTTATGATAATCCGTCGTGTTGAGCGTGATGGCAAAATCAGCACTCTGCGCAGAAGCAGTATCAAAATAATAACCGTTAGGCGCAGAGATTTCCTTTACAAAATATGTACCTGCGGCTAAATCGCTTACAAACGCTTTGCCGTTCACATCGGTTGTTTTCGTGGCTATTAGTGTGTTGGGAGTACCACGCCTCCAAAACTCGAACACTGCACCCTCAAGTTTTTTGTCATTATCATCAAAATCAACTTTCGTAACGCTGATAATGCCCCTTGGTGCATTTATGAAAGTATAGGTTTCATATCCCGGGGTTGTAACCTTATCCATGCTCTTTTGGTAGTAGCCGGGCACGGGTTCTTCAACAACCTCGTATGTTAATAGCGTTGAGCCATTTGCGGCGTATCTGGGCAAATCAGAAAAAGTATGTTGCCAACCGTTTGCAGGTGATAGTATTACAGAATATATGTTTTCGGTATCGCTTCCACGCTTAGCAAGAACATTTATCTTTATGTTGTTTGGCTGTATAGGGTCGATAATATCATTGTCCCAATCTTTAATCACTGTAATGAAACTAGGATACAACTGATAGTAAAAGCCAACATCATTCGCTCGCACTACGCCATTTGTGGCATAGGCTGTGCTTACAATTACGTTCTGATTTAAATTATTTGTTGAGCAAGTTATATTCGGTCTTGGGGCAGTTACCCTAACTTGGTAGGTGCCATATGGCAAGCCCCCAAAGTGATACATTCCAGTTATATCGGTAGTATCAGAAGCAATCTTTACGCCATCCTTATATAAATCAACCTGAACATTAGCCATTGCATAGTCGCCGTTAACCATCTTGTATAAGCCGTCATTGTTTTCATCATAGAAAGCCAATCCACGCAAGGACAATATATTGTCTGGTGGCTCTATAAGCTGAAAGTTCGGTGGAATAACAACAGGGATTTCGTCTTGTCCCGAATATGAAGCCCATACATCTATTGCTCCGAAGTCGCCGGGGTTATTCGTTGCTGTAACGCCGAATTTCGAAGCGCCTAATCTCGAATCATAGCCATTCAGTTGGTTCAATGGCGCACCCGAATCAGCTTGTGTCATACTTGGCATAAATGAATTGTTATAATACACTTTGCAGCGCTCTTCCTCGCTTATCGCAACAGGGTTGCCCACTCGGTCAACAGGTGTATTCATCAGCCTAATCTTTATACCATTTCTGTTGTTTTCAACATCCAACATAGGAAAGTGATACACTCCAGCCTTTGCAACAACTGTCATTTGAACGTCATTATTACCCCCGTAATAACCTGCTGGCAATATGTTGCCGTTTGCATCCCTGCCATCCCAATAGATTTTGTTCAAGCCTTGAACGCAGGTATTTCCGAGAAAAACCATACCTCTATTCTCAATCTGACCAAGCTCGTTAACATAGTTTGTGAAGTCGAGCTTAATCTCGAACGAAGAGGCCTTATCAGCATTAAAATAAAAGTAACCGCCACCGCCAACATAGCCGACATTATCTTCATATCCGGTAAAGCGGAAATCAGTAATCGTGCCAGGTATCTGCGGTGTTGGCTTTATATAACTTGGTAAGTCATTTGCCGGCATCTCAAAGAAAATCTTATGAGTGTGGTCAAGCAATGTATCGGGATGTATGGGCGAGTGGAATTGAACATCTTTTCCGTTACTCTTAATAGATAACATATCGTTAGTCGTAGAAACACCCGAAGCTAAAAGCGATGAGTTTGTTTCAGCATTTATAAGCCCTCTATTATTTGCAAAGAATACGAAGCCATAGGGGTCGATTCCGTTAAAATCTGTTTGATATATATAGCCGTCATTCGTTAATACATATAGCACAGAATGCAAAATGCTGTTGCCACGGCTATTTGCGCCTATATTAAGTGATAAAT
>JAAZFD010000173.1 GCA_012511925.1 Clostridiales bacterium | reverse complement strand
GCCAACACGTAAAGACGGGCAGTATTTTTCCATTTTTTTAAGCGATTGCTCTTCCAGCTCGCCCTTTCCAGGTGTTAGCCAAACAAAAACGGCATCGTCTATCATGTAGAGATATTTCTCGATATAGGCGAGGAGAATTATCGTTTTTCCGCTACCCGTCGGGCTTTCAACAATTATTTTTTCCTTGCCACTTGCGGTTGCATCGATTAAAAAATCCACGCACTTTTCTTGAAAATCTTTTAATGTTAAAATCATGATTCTCCAGCCTCCTTAAGCTCACTTTTAAAGTAGTATTCGGGGATATTTATAACGGTTATCTCTTCCTTCTCTACAATCGTGCTTTGTTCGGCGTTTAGTAACAGATTGCTCGAGATAAAAAGATTTGCATTTTTAATCGGTTTTTTTAGCCATTCGTTTAGCTGCTCTTCGTTAATAATGATTGCGTTGTTTACTCCGTCAACCTCGCAAGCATTTTCTAATTCGAAGCTCTTTTACATGGTTTAACATCTTTACAGATACAAGCGTTTCGTCTGCGGCGAATTTGGGTATAAAATCAGTTTTGTAGTATTTTAGGTTGTGCGGCAACTCGTTTTGTATGTTTTTCAACCTTTGGTATGTTACTTCTTCACAAATATTATTTTCGTTATTTGTGCAGAGGATATACTTGCGGCTGCCTCCGTCTTCCTTGTTTAACTGCACAACTGCGTGTCCCGTTGTGCCAGAGCCAGCAAAGAAGTCGAGAACGGTAGCATAAGGCTTGCTTATCAAAGATAAAATGTCCTCAATCATGGCTTGTGGTTTAGGATTGTTGAATACATCTTCACCGAACATATTTCGTAAGAATTTTGTATCAATCGAGTTGTCATAATACCAGAAACTATCCACAACGGACTCCGTATCCTCTTCAATATATAACTTCATTCCAGGTGGAGTTTTGGGATCTCCATACCAAATTAGATTTTCTCTTTGAAGTCTCAATAACTCATCATATGACTTTCCCCACCCTCTTTCTGGAATCATTACAGGTTTGCCAGTATTAGGGTTGATAATTGTGTAGTCTTTTGACCCATTCGCTCTTGACAAGTCAGAATCCTTATATACCCCTTTGTCGTCAACTTTGTTCCAACGGCTAAGATGGCTATATTTTGGACGCTTATACATATCTTTTATATCTTGTTCAATCTCATCTAAACTAAGACCTTGGCTCTTTAATTGATTAAACTTTTTAGCAACATCTCTTGCGCCAGATTTTTTTAATCTCCATTCTCCCTCATTGACTCTTAAAAAATCAATTTTCTTTGCATAAACTAAAACATATTCAGTCGAGACTCCTATTAGCTTCGATTGGTTTTTATTTGAGTTGTTTTTATGGATTGGCATTGCAATAAAGTTTAGTTCACCAAACACATCATCACATAACATCTTTAATTGTGCTTGCTCATTATCGTCAATGCTTATAAACATTACACCGTTTTCAGCTAAAAGATCTTTAGCTATATTAAGTCGCTTATTCATGAAAGATAGCCATTTGGAATGCCGATATCCATCTGTGTTATCAATGTAACAATCATCGTACACAAAGTCCTTTTTCCCCGTATTATACGGCGGGTCGATATAAATTACATCGATTTTCCCCTTATGTGTTTTTTCAAGCAGTTTAAGCGAGTGCAGGTTATCGCCCTCGAGCAAAAAGTTATATGGCAGTTTGCTATCCGCTTCAATTTTTCTTTCCTCTACTTCGGTAAATACGGGTATATTGTGCTGTAGCATTTCATATACCTGCTCGGAATGCTCTTCCCAAACAAGCCCGTATTTCTTTTCTAATAAATGGGTTTCTATTTCATTTATGGCACGCAGCGAATCGTCGTCGGTGCGTTCGTTTTTAAGTTTTTCGAGAAATTCTAATAAGCGTTCTCTTTTTAATTGCGATAAATTGGCCATTTTTCCCCCTATTTGCGAAATCTGTAATAATCAATAGATTCTTGTAAAACAATAACATGATGTTATACCTTTGTCAACAAAAATAAAAAGCCGTCTATTAAGACGGCTTTGTTGTAGTAATAAAAGCGGCAAGCGAATAAAAGGGTGTCGCCTCAACTTTTGGTAATGGACTATTGTTTGCTGTCCCCTTGTGGTTCCATTACTTTTTCGCCGGCAGGAAGTACCGCATAACGATTTATGATAAACTGAATTACAGCCAATATCACCAAAATTATCGCCCCTATTATCGCTATGGTTTGTAAAAGGCCATACGCTCCGTTGTACCCGTTGGGGGATTTTAGATTCTGAAAAATTCCAAAAAATGCCCATGCAATAGGAAGCGTTAGAACTGCATTGCGAATTTTGATTATCACAAGAGCCACTAATATTATTGCAGCTATTAGCACAATTACTCCCCATGTTTCAGCAGGTATTCCAAAGCCGTTCCATTGTAACTTTACGAGCATCGAAGCTATGTTTACAACTGAAGCAATTATCAACCAGCCAGCGTAGAGTCCGAAACTTACGGGCAAAAGCCAACGCTTATGTTGATGAATTTTTAATAGCTTAGTGCAAATCATCGCCAAGGTAATTGCAAATAAAAGTATCAACAGCGCAGAAACTTCAATTAGCAAATACGAGAATACAATTATCCAAGCTATATTAAGCAGGCACGAAATCCAAAAGAGTGTAAAAATTTCATTTATGGCGCTTTCATAATATGAATCTTTTTGCTTAATAATCATCATAATTACAGAAACAATCAAAAGGGCGTATATAACGCTCCATATACTGAATGTGAAGGGGCTTGGAGTAATAAGAGTTGGGTACATATCTGATACCTCTTTTTGAGAAAGCCCGTTGATAATGCCTATTGCACCAAGCGTGTTAACTGCTATGGTTAACACTAATAAGAGTGCGATTATCCATGCTTTTTTTGTTGTGTTCATAATTAATTCCTCCATTTTTAAGTTTTGTCCAGTACCTTTAAGCATTATATATCAAAAAAAATAAATATGAGTACATTATTC
>JAAZFD010000172.1 GCA_012511925.1 Clostridiales bacterium | reverse complement strand
TAGATTATTCGACCACGATACTTTTCGGGAATCTTTGTTGAATCGTAGGGGTTTGTGTTTGTGGCAGGCTTCCTGACCATATTCTTCAGCATCTTCATTAAGATTCTACCGGGAAATCTAAGTTTTTTCATATTATAATGCACCTCTTACAACCAAGTTTACTATTATCTGTATCAATGCCAAGGGAGTGAGATATTTCCAACAGAAATTCACTATTTGGTCCATTCTAAGCCTTGCCATTGCCGCTTTGAATAGCGATAGCGCAAACAGCAAAACCAAAGTCTTGGCAAAGTAAAGCAGAATGTCAATAATAACAATATTAGTAAATAACGGGATATACACAGCAGAAGCAAGCGAAATAAGCAATACCAGCTCGCAGTCAACTGATAGCTTGAAAATTGCAAGCAGTTTTCCGCTATACTCAACGAAAGCACCTGAAACTATCTCTGTTTCGGCTTCGGGGGAGTCGAATGGCTTTCTTGCCAATTTACCCTGTATGGAAATCAATGCAATTATCATTGAAGGCAGGTTTACAAAAATTAAGGAGGGGTTGTGGTAGTAAAACTGCGTCATTCCGCTTATCGACCAACTTCCAGAAATTATTGAGGGAGCTAATAACGCCATGAATAGCGGAACCTCGTATGCAAACAGCTGTGTTAGTGTTCGTACCGAGCCGATAGTCGCATAAACGCTTCTTGAGTACCAACCTGCAAGGAAAGTCGTCAAAGAGGGTAGGGCAAGTAAGTAAAGAACGATAATCAAGTCGCCTTCAAAAGAAAATGAAGCCTGCATACTAATAATCGGTATGTAAACAAAAGCGGTAGCTACAGCAGCTAACGAGATTATGGGCAGGGTTGTAAACATTCCCTTGTTCGCTTGATTGGGCAAGATAGTTTCTTTTCCAATTAGCTTTAATACATCTGCAAGCGGCTGATACCATGGCGGTCCAAAGCGATTTTGTAATCTCGCATATACTTTTCTGTCTATGAACTGCAAAAGCATACCATAAGTAGCGAGAAACAAAAACCCCGGCAAAACCAATATTTTAAATAGTGATGTTAATACTTCAAGCATTCTTTTTCCTCTGAATTTGTGTGTAATTTTTCGCTTGTGGAATTTGGATGTCGCTTGCGTTAAAGCCACGCTCACGATGCCAATTTATGCTGTATTCCCTCAAGCCTTTCCAATCAAATAGCTTCGACTCTCCATTACCCGAATTTGCAATAATCGCCCTGTCTGTGCAGGAGTAGCAAGGGTCAATCGCCGCAATCGTAATTGGAACATCTGCCAAAAAGCTTCCCTCTAACATGTGCTGCATACCATGCCAATTTGCTTCGGAGGGTGCGCGTACCCTTATCCTGTATGGAATGTCAGAACCATCAGAGTTTATATAGTGGATATCCTCGCCCCTCGGCGCTTCTGTACGTGAAATTATTTCACCAGCAGGTACTTTTCTTGGTACTTTTTTAACGATTTCGCCTTCGGGCAAGTTTTCTAAGCAATATTTAACTATGTTGATACTCTCAAGCATCTCTTTTATTCGTACTACCGTTCTACCGAAAACATCGCCATGGTCGTCAACAACAACATTTACAGGAACTTCGTCATAAGCCGCATAAGGCTCAATGACTCGAATGTCATTGGCAATTCCGGCCGCACGAGCAACAGGACCTACTGCGCCATATTTGATTGCATCTTCGTGGTTTAGCCTACCAACATTTGCTAATCGTACAATAAGTGTAGGTTCGTTAGAAGCAAGCTCTAAGTAGTAATTTATTTGGTTCTGCAAAAGCCTTAGCATTTTCTTTATATCGGTTGCTTCGATGCTGTCTATATCTCTGCGAACACCACCAAGCGTGTTTATGCCGTAATTTACTCGGTTTCCGCATAGTTCAGCCAACATATCCAATACCATTTCCCTATCTCTCCAAGAATACATGAAAAGAGTGTCAAAGCCTATTTCATGAGCAGCAACACCAAGCCAAAGCAAATGGGAATGTAGCCTTTCAAGCTCGGCTATTATTACGCGTATGTATTTTGCTCGCATAGGAATCTCAACCGAGCACATCTCCTCTATTGCTTGACAATATGCCACACTATGCGTATGTGAGCAGATTCCACAAATACGCTCTATCATATAAAGGTTTTGAATATATGTTCTGCTCTCTAAAGCCTTTTCTAAGCCTCTATGAATGTAGCCAACACCAACAACTGCACTAACAACCTTTTCGCCCTCAAGCGTTAGCGTAAAGCAACCCGGCTCTTTTAATGCTGGATGCTGTGGACCTAATGGTATTACAATTCTGTTGTTTTCGCCCATTATTCTTCAACCTCCTTTTTCACCTGATTATCCGCTTCATCTGACGGCGGGTTGTATGTCATAGTTTTGTGGTCAAAGTATTTAGGAGTCCACTCTTTTCGCATGGGATAATTGCCCATTGGCCATCCATAGGGTAGGGGGTAGGAGGGCGCATCAGGCAAATCC
>JAAZFD010000171.1 GCA_012511925.1 Clostridiales bacterium | reverse complement strand
CGCCCCTACATATTGTTTGATAGTTTTGTCGTTTTGGGAAGATATAAAACCCTCCCCTGCAAAAGTTTTACAGCTAAATCGGGTTCAACCTAAAATACATTCGATACAACGCTAAACCGCATTGCATAAAGGTTTTTTTAGGGTTAAAGGGATGCAGAGTTGTGCCTGTGGTAATGAAAAGCGTATGCACGCAGGTACGTCCCTACGAAAATATTTACCAACAAATACTTTCCAATTTCCTATTGTTCTGTTGCTTCTGGCAGGTTGTTATCCTCCCCTGCAAAAGTTTTACAGCTAAATCGGGTTCAACCAAAATATATTCGATACAACGCTAAACCGCATTGCATAAAGGTTTTTTGAGGGTAAAAGAATTGCCAGTGTGCCTGTGGTAATGAAAAGCGTATGCACGCAGGTACGCCCCTTCATAATGCTTGATTGGGTTGATGAGAAAGCGGGCGCACACGCAGGTACGCCCCTACATATTGTTTGATAGTTTTGTCGTTTTGGGAAGATATAAAACCCTCCCCTGCAAAAGTTTTACAACTAAATCGGGTTCAACCTAAAATATATTCGATACAACGCTAAACCGCATTGCATAAAGGTTTTTGCCTTGTTATAATTAAAATAACAGACTTAGGAGGGATATTATGAGCTTATCAAGAAAAGGCATAGAAGATTTAAAGTTATACGTTCCGGGCAGACCTATTGACGAGGTCAAAAAGCAATACGGAATAGATGATGTAATAAAGTTGGCATCAAACGAGAATCCGCTGGGCGCATCGCCTGCGGCGGTGAGGGCGATTATCGAGGCGGCTTCAAATGTAAATATGTATCCCGACCCGATTTCTGCAAAACTCTGTGAAAGGCTTTCAAAGAATCTGAATGTTCAGCCATCACAAATCATGGTTTCAAACGGCATGGACAATGTGCTTTTGCTTATTACAGAGGCTTTTGTGAACGAGGGCGACGAGGTATTAACCTGCGCACCGTCTTTCGATACATACCGAATTTCAACCATTGTTATGGGCGGAAAGTTTAAAACCGTTCCGCTTAAAAATCATAGATTCGACCTGAACGCATTGGCAGATGCAATCACAGAAAAAACAAAGATGGTGTTTGTATGCAATCCCAACAACCCAACAGGCACTATAGTTACAAAAGCCGAGGTTGAGGAGTTCATGGCAAAAATCCCTACACACGTAATCGTGGTGTTTGACGAGGCATACTATGAGTTCGTGGATAATACCGAATACGCACAGGGCATGAAGTATGTTCACGAAAACAGAAACGTAATTGTGGGCAGAACTTTCTCAAAGCTGTACGGTCTTGCAGGAACGCGCGTGGGCTATGCTATAGCACCTGCACATATTATGAACATATTAAAGCGTACATTAGCGCCTTTCCCTGTGAATATTTTGGGTCAAGCGGCGGCATTGGCGGCGGCGGACGATTTTGAGTTCATAGAAAACACATTGAAGCTGAACAGGGCAGGCAAGGAATATTTGATGGCTGAGTTTGCGAAGTTGGGCTTTGATTCTTCCGATGCAAACGGCAACTTTATTTGGACGGATACGCACAGAGACGGCAGAGAGTTAGAGCAGAAGCTGTTACAGCGTGGAATTATCATTCGTGCAGGGTATTTGTGGGGCTTTGATACGCATTTGCGTGTTAGCATTGGTACTTTAGAACAATGTGAACGCTTGATAAAAACGCTGAAAGAGATACTGTAAAAGGGCGAAAGCCCTTTTTATAAATGCAAAAAGCAAAAGGAAAAATGCAGAATTAGGCACGATTTCGCCAAAAAATTGCTGTAGGGGAGGATTTTGTTATCCTCCAGATTTATTTATTGACAAGGGGAGCGGTTTGGCACGCTTGCTTATTGAAAAAAGCAACAAAAACAAGTTAATGAAAAAAATGCTTGGGTTAGTTTGAAAAAATTAAAAACCAAATAAACAAGAAAACGGTATGAAACAAAAAACCAAAATGCAATGGTTTTTGTAGGGGAGGATTTTGTTATCCTCCTATTCATTTAACGGATAAAGGCAAACACTTGCCTGCCCACTATCGACTACTTGCAAAACTCATTCAACCTTTTAATATCCGTGCCGCCTAATTATGCGTTCTGCCTTATCCCTGCTCTGCCGCTAACGGCTCTTCCGTCTTTTCCTCAACCGTTGGCGGATTCTCCGAAATCTGACCCCTTGTATTTTTCTCTATTAAGTCTGCCTTTACAATCAACTCGCCAAAGCCATAGATAAAGCAGGACAGCACCCAAAAGACTAAACAGCCCAAAGCAATCGCAACAATGCCTATGGTGATTATCTCGTTGCTTTTCTCTTTCGCCTGCAAAAACACTTCCCTTTCAGCCTTTTTAGTGTATTTGTCGTGATAATCCTTGCGTTCTAAATACTTATTGTACGGTTCTCTAACCTCTATGCCTTCTGAAATTTTCTTGATGCCATAAACGGCACTTGCAGCAACTCCTAAGATTAGAAACACTATTGCCATTATCTGAATTATCTTTCCAATGTTTTTATACATAGTTCCTCCTGCGCCCATAGGCATAAATTTGGTACAATCGTTAGAAATGCTTACCAATAAGAATGATAACATGAATTAGTCATAACTTGCAACCCTACGCAATCAGTATTGAATCGCAAAAACGAATATTATAGTGAATAAAAACGGGAGGATATTGAATCCTCCCCTACAAAAATTATAGCGTTTAATATTGCATTTTGCATTCGCCGTAGGCATTTCCTCCCCTACGAAAATATTACGTTGTAATCGTGCTTGGCTTTGAGCTTTGCATTCGCCGCAGGCGAAACCGTGCTTAATTCTGCATTTTCTATTCTGCATTCATCATTACCCGAAAGCATCAGCTTTCGGGTAATGCTTCCCTAATCTTCCTCAAAAGCTCCTTGCCCGTTTTCGTAGCCGCCAAACCACCTTTGGCAGTTTCTTTCAGGTCAACGTGCATAAGCCTGCCTACGCTTTTCATAGCAGACACCACTTCATCAAACGGAATCAAGCTGTTTATTCCTGCCAAAGACATATCAGCCGCCACAACAGCGTTCACAGAACCCATAGCATTTCGCTTTATACAGGGACACTCAACAAGCCCAGCCACAGGGTCGCATACAAGCCCTAATATGTTTTTCAATGCGATAGCAGCAGCATTCAAGCAGGTTTTTGGCAAGGCAGAACGCATCTCGCACAGCGCCGCCGCCGTCATGGCAGACGCAGAACCTACCTCGGCTTGACAACCCCCCTCCGCTCCCGAAATCGTTGCGTTCTCGGCAATAATCATTCCCACAGCCGCAGTACAAAACAACGCTTCGATTAGCTTTTCATCAGAAATATTGTACTGACCTGCCGCAGTAATCAAGCAGCCAGGAATAACCCCAGATGCACCTGCAGTAGGCGCAGACACGATTTTGCCCATTGCCGAGTTCACCTCAACCACGCTTAGCGCCGCCGCCACCATGTCGCACACGTTTTCGCCCAAGTATGAACGCTTTCTAAATCGCTTCAGCTTTATTGCATCTCCGACAGTAAAGCCCGAAACAGAGCTTTGCGGCTCGTCTAAACCCATTGTTACACCCTCTCGCATTACATCGAGATTCAACTTCATTTCAGCCAACACCGCTTCACGGGAACATTCCGAAAGATACATTTCCCTTCGAATCATAATCTCTGAAATATTGCATTGATGAATTTTGCATAGCTCTAAAAGTCCCTCGCCATTTGAAAAAGCGTAGGTTGGTTCTAAGTTTTGTGCGTCTTTGTTCATATCGTTCTTACCTCATAAGCCCTGTCGATTGAATCATAAATATCGGCAATAATGTCATCGCACAGCTCGGAATCGGTTTCAATAACCATGCAAGCGTCTTCCCTCTTTGCCATTCTAAACACCTTCATAAAGGCAATGTTAGCGTTATGCTTTGCCAATGTTTCAGTTACCTTACTGATTACGCCCGGTTTATCCTCGTAAAGCACAACCAAGGTTGGATATTCGCCTGAAATTTTAACGCTCATGCCGTTTAGTCGAACAATCTGAACCAAAGCGCCGCCCAAGGACTCTCCCACAATTTCGGTTATATCGCCATTCGTGCCTTTTATGCGAATTTCTACGGTGTTGGGATGCTCTCGCTCCTCGTCGCTTATATGAAATGTAATGTTTATTCCTGCTTCCTGCGCTAAAAGCATGGAATATCTAAGCCTTTTATCGTCGGTGTCCATGCCTAAAAGCCCTGCAACAAGCGCTTTGTCTGTGCCATGACCCAAACCAGTTTCAGCCAATGAGCCGTAAAGCGTGATTTCGGCTTCGGCAACATCACCGTTTGCAAGGCGGTATGCCAAATAGGCGATTCTTGCGGCGCCTGCGGTGTGTCAGGATGACGGACCTATAATTCGTGGACCTATTATATCAAATGCGCTGTATTTAGCCATATATTTGCCTCCGATTGTTACTATGAATATTATACTGCATGGGTGGTTTTATTACAATGAGAATGAATTTACATTATGAGAAAGTCCACATACGGTGAATGCAGAACAATTTACAGAAATACTGAAATTAAGGTTAAAACGCTTTTTTGGCTGATAGTAACCCATCATACCCCTAACAAGCATACTAACGGTTTCTTTTTTGGTTAAATATAACCACCCATGCCCCAAACAAGCATACATACTACGTTAGCGCAAGTACCTACATAGCACATAGTCAATGCAGTTTGTGCAAATCTTCGCTCATTCAGCTTGCCAGACATTGATTGAAAAAGCCCGTATATAGAAATAGGAAGACCGATTATTGGCCATTTCCAAGTAATAAGGCTTAATACTCCAAAAATTAGACCTATTATTTCCACATCAGCAAACCTTGACCGTTTTAAAAGACAATTCAGGCAGTACTCGCTGTTTTTAGCAGGCATTTGTCCACAAATCTTGCATTGCAATCCAGCACAATCAAGACAATATTCGCTGTTTTTGATGGACCTTTGTCCGCAACGTTTACAATGCATTGGCAACCCTCCGATATGTATTATAT
>JAAZFD010000170.1 GCA_012511925.1 Clostridiales bacterium | reverse complement strand
GGTCAAAAAGCCCTCGTAAAGCGTTACAAGCTCACGCATAGATAGGTACATTTCATCGCTTGAAGTCAAAATACCGCCGCCACGCGCGCAACCCAACTTTCGTGCAGAGAAATACACAATATCGAAAAGTGATGCAATTTCCCTCGTTATTTCATTTAAATCGGTATTCTCAAAACCTTTTTCACGAGTTTTTGTGAAATACAGGTTGTCGGACAGCAAGCTCGCATCAAAAACCGTCAAGAGTCCATACTCCTTACAAACTGCCGAAACCTCACGCATATTTTTCACAGAAACAGGTTGTCCGCCTATGAGATTCGTACCTGCTTCCACCCTTACGAACGAAACATTGTCCTTGCCAAGCGTGTCAATCGTGCTTCTTAGCTTGGTAATGTCCATATCGCCTTTGAAATCGCAAGTGCTTTCAACCTTCAAACCCTCATCTGTCAAAATCTCAACAATATTTCCACCCAACTGCGTAATATGCGCCTTTGTTGTGGTGAAATGATAGTTCATAATTGCCGATTGACCAGGGCGAACAAACGCCTTTGCGATTATATGCTCGCAAGCCCTGCCTTGATGTGCAGGCAGAAAATACTTCTTGCCAAACATTTTTTGCAGCTCTGCTTCAAGCCTGTAAAACGTTTCAGAGCCTGCGTAGGCATCGTCTGCCCTAAGCATTGCGGCATATTGATTGTCGCTCATGGCATTAACGCCGCTGTCGGTTAGCATGTCTAAAAACACATCTCGATTTTTCAGCAAAAACGTGTTAAAGCCAGCATCAACAATAGCCTTTTGCCTGTCCTCTACGGGCAGAAGATTTAACCTTTGAACCATCTTCGCCTTGTGCATCTCAAGCGGCACACTTTCGCCGCTTCCGTTGAAAAAGAATTTCACTTTTTCCATTTTTCCCTCCTAATTTTTTCTTGAGGAAAAAAGGATATAAAAAAACCTTCGCTCCTCAAGGCATTTTGCCTTAGGGACGAAAGTATATTCCGTGGTACCACCCTAATTGCGACTTAATTGCCGCCACTCTACAGGAATCAATCAATTCCTAAGCCCTTTCACGTGGGCAAGCCGTATTTCCCTACTAAACCACAGGCTTTTCAGAAAATCCGCTCGGGAGCGTATATATATTCCGTTGGTATCTGCTTACACCAGCCGCAGACTCTCTAAAACCATACGCCGAATACTTTTTTCTCCGTCATTGCGTTTACAACAGTATTTAATTATCTTATAGTTTACACGATTTATTTGGTATGTCAAGCACTTTTTTTTATAAGGGACGGTGGGCACGTTTTTGGGGGTATTCTATTGGGATAATGCCGCAAAACCCATTTACTTTTGCACCCAGGGCATTGACCGCCAGCGAATACGATATTATCAGATAAACAACCAGCGAAACCAACAACATAGCAATCGTAGGGGGAGGGTTTTGCTATCCTCACGCTATTGCGATTAGATTGTATTTGCCACCAAATTCATTGCAATCAACGCCAGCCCAAAACTTGCTTTTGCTACTTTTAGCAAGAAACAGTGGGGCGTTAGGCAAAGCACCAAAAATTCGTCCTCTCGTGCCTATGCTTTCGCCTTACTCGTCCTGCAGCTTTGCAACCGCTCGCCTTGGCAAACGCTTTTCTGAATTACACAGCTCTAAAATTCTAAACTTCACTGCCGCAACATACAAATATTGCTTTGCGTGAAACTCGGAATAATCAAGCTCAATCGTTTCTAATGTTTCAATATTAAACTTCAAATACGCATACCGCCTCGATAATGCAGGAGCAAATTCACAAGAGATAGTATCGCCACTTTGTTTGATGTTTTTAATCTTAATCATAGATTTCTCCTTTAATTAGATTTAATTATATGGGGTTTTGGGTAGCAACCGCATACTGTTTAAAACCGAATAACTGTGCAGTAACGCTCTTTTGAGGTTAGGGTTCGCAACCGCAATAAACTGTTCTTGTAGCCGATATAAATCATGCGTAACGATTTTTGGGGCATGGGGTTCGCAACACTATTTTTGGGGCATGGGGTTCGCATTCGCTAAACCGTTTGTTGAAATCTTGTCGTAGCAAATCTGCGGCTATTCGACACCGCAACCGCCTAATTAGCATTCATAATAGGCGATTGCATAATATTTGCGTTGGGATAGCAGAACCTTTTGCGTGCGGTGCGTATGCCATATACGCCACAGCGTATTTCACCCGTTCTAAGAACGGATTTCATTGGGCGCAAAGCGCACTAGCTATCTCTGCTTTATTGCCATTGTCGGACAAACCTTAGCGCAAATTCCACAGCCATTGCATTGGCTCTCGTTAATAAACACCCTTTCGCCGTCAAACACAAGTGCAGGACAACCGGTTGTCATAATACAAGCCTTACAGCGCGTGCAAGCCTCATCGTCTATATACAAATCGCCGTAACGAATCTTTCGCCTGCCCGCTTGAATTGCACACTCTCGCCTTGCCAATATTACCGAAACTCCCTTATGTGCCATAGCCTTTTGCACAACCTCGGTCATATTGTCTATGTTGTATGGGTCTAAAATCGTAAAATCTTCAACTCCCAAGGCAGGAATAATCTTTGCAATATCCACAATCTTTTTATCGTTTGATTGTTGGAATTTCTCGTCCGTTCCTGCGTTCACCTGCATTCCTGTCATTGCAGTCCAGCCGTTATCCATAATTATTACGGTTACATTCGAATTGTTTTGAACCGCATTGATAAGTCCGGGAATCCCAGCGTGAATGAACGTAGAGTCGCCGATAGTCGCAATCAGCGGAGTTTTCACGCCTGCATACTCAAAGCCCTGCGCTATAGGAATAGATGCACCCATGGAAATCTCTGTCCAAAGTGTGTTAAAAGGAGGGCTCATTCCTAAAATCGTACAGCCAATATCGCCTGTAACAATTACTTCGTTCTTCTTAAAGCCCGACTTTCTAATCGCCTTGTTTATGGCAATATATGTACCTCTATGTGGACAACCTGCACATACGCCAATAGGTCTTGCGGCACAATTTGATTCATAAGAAGAATCTGTATTTTCGATTAGGTTTTCGTTTCCTGTAACCCTCAAAAGCGCATCACAAATGGTTTTTGCGTTGAAATTGCCTATGCGAGAAAGCGTTTTGTCGTGCTTTCCATGAATCTTTGTGGACGAATTATTCTTGTAACCCAAAATGTATAAGCCGTCCTCAACATAAGGCTCGTTCTCCTCAACAACCAAAATATCTGAGCAGTGTTCAAGCATCTTTTCCAAGCCGTCATTCGGCAAAGGAACGCTTGTTTTTACATTATAAATGGTAGGATTGTTAATTTTCACACCTAAGCCGTTCGCCAGTTCAAGCGCCTCGTTGATATAAGTAGAGCAAACACCAACCGCAACTATTCCCAAGCCGTTTTTCTCGCCAAGTGTCAGTGAATTGATTTTGTCGTTTTTTACTATCTCTTGTGCCAATTCACAGCGCTTTATTAGGTCGGCGTGTTGCGTCATGCAAATTTTTGCGCCTGCCTTTGTGTATTTTGTTATATCAAGCTCGAATTTCGGCTCGCCCGAAAGCTCCTTTATGGGATTTTCCTCTGAATCAAACTCGATTACTGCATGAGAAAGCGCAACATTCGTAACCGAACGCACCATAACGGGCATTTGAATCCTGTGGGAAAGCTCGAATGCGTACTTTGTGAGTTCATAAGAATCCTGAACCGAATTTGGCTCAAGCGTTGGCATATCCGACATCTTGGAAAAGCCACGAACGTCTTGCTCGGGCATACCGGCAGAAACGCCCGGGTCGTCGCAAGCATACAGAACCATGGCACCTGTGCAACCCGAGTACACAAAGCCTATAAGCGAATCGTATGCAACGTTTACGCCGCTCATTTTCATAGTGCAAAGCGCCGCCTTGTTCGCCCATGCAGTAGCACACGCGATTTCCAACGCAACCTTTTCGTTTGAGCTCCATTGGATTTCTATATCTTTATATTCGGATTTTTTGTTCCAAATGTTGCCGATTGTCTCGCTTGACGGTGTGCCGGGGTAGCCCGAAATAACGGAAACTCCGCAGTGAATTGCAGCTAAAGCCACGGCATCGTTGCCGGACATATATCTCTTCTCTTTTGCCATGTGTTATACCCTCCATAACATTTGAGTGTATTATAACATTGTTTTGGTGGTGGTGGCAAGATGGAGGGGGAGACCAAAAAAAGATTAATGGATATTAATAATATTGTTAATCATTTTGTTTAAATATCGGATATTTTTTTAAGAACCTTGTTGACTTTTGGCATTTGCTGTGGTATAAACATACATGGTTGCCATAAAAGAGTATATTCTATTATTATATGCTATTTTTGTAGCCTGCTTAATATATATTGTAATCAATAGGAGGATTCTCGGATGCTTAGATTTACGAAGTGCACAATGTCTGTGTTCGTGATAGCTGTTATTATTTTTGGGATAGTAACCCCTTTAATTGCTCATTCAAGAGCAAACGAGTCTGGATACGGAGACACAAGGTACAACATCGAGTTGGTTATTGACAGAAGCACATCGTTGAATCGCACAGACAAAAACAATAACAGGTATACCGCATTAAAATACATGTTCGCTACACTACCTGCAACTGGCAATGAAATGGGCGCTGTTGTTTTTAATGATAAGATTACCGAAGTATCGCCTATAAAACCTATTAAAACTCCTGGAGATAAGGATGCCTTATACCAAAAAATCATTAATGCTAAGCCTCAAAAAGGCGGTACAAATATTGGCGCAGCTTCAGACTTCGCTGTTGATAGCCTAATTGAAAAGCAACAAGAACAGGATTCAAAAGGCTCGAATAGGCTTGAATCTGTGGTTATTATTTTTACCGATGGGATAACGGATGTGAAGAATAAAAAAGCATCATTTGCCC
>JAAZFD010000169.1 GCA_012511925.1 Clostridiales bacterium | reverse complement strand
GCATTAAAGCGTAGCCCGAATAAAAGTAGGGCAGGGCGTATGTGGTACTTTCAACCTTTCCAACATCTTTTAGATAAGAGTTTAGTTCGCTTTCTTTGCTTTTTGAGAACGAATCATCATAGGGTAAAAACGAATCACAATAATCCAAACCAAGTGGGTATGAAAGCATATCCGGCTTTTCGCCCGAGGCAAGCATAGTATGGTACTCTTCAACACTCATAGGGATAACGTTAATATAAACATTATTGTACTTGTTTTCAAATTCAACAGCTCTTGTGCTTAACCAAAAGCTCGTGCTACCGCTATGCGCTTTGAATCCAATAACATGCCATACATTTATTATTCCTGCGAAACTGTATCGCCCTTTGCTTTTCCACTCGAGCAATACATTTCGATTTGAATTTTCCAGTATGTAATTCGGCGAATATACAAGGGTTAGTGCAATACATATAGTTATCAAAATCGAAAAGAAAATAGTAATTTTTTTCATCTGCTTCGCTCCATTCTTTTCCTATTCTTTATGATGCAAGACAAATATATAGTTGCAACGCCTAAAATCGATGCAGAGACTATACTCAATAGTGCAAAAAGGTTATTGGTGAATATTTTACTGTTTTCAAGTCCTCCATGAATTAGACCCGAAGTAGTAATGCTATCAGGCAATATTATCTCGCTTGCTAAATAAGCCAAAACAAATGCAAGAACAGCGCAGATGAGCTTAGAAGCTATGTACTTCTTTTGATTTAGCCTCAAAAATGACATCGATTGGGTCATAATGCACAAGCCGCTAAATGTAATCACAAAGCATATTAAGGCACAAGTTAACGAATGAGACATTCCGCTTAACTGCGAAACTGAGTAACTGCCATTAGCCATTTCAAGCACTCCAACTACTATGGATTTTAATACGTCAATCCTTAACCCAAGTAGCGCAAGTGGCTTCAATATTAAATCCAACAAACCTGCTTTATTTATAACTTCGGTGAAAACCATGAAGAAAATAATCGTTCCGCCGATTTTAAGAATAGAAACACCGCTCGCTAATATCGAGTCAATAAGTATTTTTGAGCTATCGGGCTTATTTCTTGGTTTGCTTATAGACTGCATGCATTTATTGATTCTATTTTTGTTTCGGAACAAATACGCTGTTAATAAAATTATGCTACTAAGATAATGTCCAACCATAATCGGAATAGCGTATTGAATTGAGCCTAACATTGCAAACGATACTGTTCCGATAATGAAAGTTGGGCTTACCATATTGCATAATGCGGTGAGTGTCGAAGTAGTGCCATCATCGAGCTTGTATCGCTCATTGATATTAGACATAAGCCTTGCACCTGATGGAGCTCCTGAAATTGCTGAGGCGAAAAACAAGACGAATATGCTAACTAATGGACTTGCTTTGCTACTTTCGAATATTCCATTCTTTTGCATAATAGATGTGCAAATAAAAAACGGAAATAACGCAGGCATAACTGCAGTTAGCCAAATTTCAAAAGCCTTCGTTGCTGCTAACATGGCAGTTTTGTTATAAGCGATTAAAAGAACACAAACAATAATACAGGCAACATTTATTATCGTGGTGTTTATGCTTGTAGTGTCAAACTTAGTTTTTGTTACTGCTAACCTCATAGCATAATATATGCTGCTATCTATAATATTTGCATAAAAAAGCGTGCTTATTGCTAAGCACGCTCAAAACTATAAGAACTTTATAGCCTATGGCGTATGCTTGTTAAGTTTGCAAAATTGCCTGGTTTGAAAATGTTTACAAAAACATCCACATTATTAGTCAAAGGTAAATCAGCCTTGCCCTCATCTTTGTAAGACTCTACGGGGATAATCTCGCTCGCATCTGTAATCGCAGTTATCTTAACAAAATACTCAATCCCATCGCTCGCAAGAATGTAAACTGTATAAGTGCCAGGAGTCTTTACA
Organism: Clostridiales bacterium; assembly: GCA_012511925.1. Taxonomy (GTDB): domain Bacteria; phylum Bacillota; class Clostridia; order Christensenellales; family CAG-138; genus DUPG01. Next base: position 2,061 of record JAAZFD010000169.1, on the reverse strand, counting down.
ACGAAGCTAAACCTCGGAACAAAGAACATGCCTTCAGCTACCATATCCGCAAGGTTATCATATTGACCTAACGCAAAACCCATGCGCATAACATTAGTTGTATCTCCATCAAGGCTAACAATGTTATTGCTCAACACAACATGGGGTATTGGTAATGCGATTACATTTGCGGTCAAAAAGTATTCGTAGCCGTCGTTCATAAACAGATAAGCAGTATAAACACCAGCTTCATCTACAGTAAAATGTTTTGCAGAAGAGGCGTATTGAATACCGTTTTGGGTCATCTCAGCAAAAGTTGAATACTCTCCCTTTGCAATGCCAAAGATTACAACCTTATCCGCATTTTCATCAGCGAAAATTGTCAAGCCCTCAACACGAATTGTGGGGATTATGTTCTGAACATATTCAGCGAAAATATCGAGGTCAGCAAGAATTATAGAGAAATCCTCACTCCAGCCAGTAAATGTATAGCCCTCTCTAAAGGGATTATCGGGGGCTGCCGCACCTTCTCCATGTAATACTGATTGAGAAGAAATAATCGTTCCGTCAAAATCAATAAACCTAACAGAATGGAAAATCTGCAATTCCGTAACGGTAACCTGGATTGTATCGGTTAGTCCGTTAACGGTTTTTGCTGTAATAGTAGCTGTTCCAAGTGCTTCAGCCTTTGCAATACCATTTGAAACACTAACTATATTGCTATTGCTTGATAAGTAAGCAATGTAAGGTTGTGCGCCAGTAGGCAGAATTGAAGCATTAAGTGTTTGGCTTGAATCAATCTGAAGCTCAAATGAGCCGTTAGTAATTTCAATACTTTCTGGGTCATGAATCACTTTATTGTTCTTTACTCCTACATATATTAGGTCGTTACCAGCATCTTGAGGAACGGAATAAATACCATTTGTAGGTCTTATTACGACAGCGCCACCAGAGTAAACGGTCTGCTTTGAGGTAATGTTCATCTTGCCTATAGCATTAAAAGCAGATTCTCCATTGAAACCATATATGCCTGTAGTTTCCTTTGCAACTAATGCAACCCTAAAGCTAAAGTTAATTTCGTCTAAGGTCAATCCATTTAATGCAGAGCCTTGAACAGCTTTGCCTACTGCTACGGCGGCAGTATCACCGTCTGCAACAAAATCGATTATTCTCTTAAAAACAGTATAGTCGCCTGTATGAACTCTTAAATATTGACCAAACAAACAGGCTATTGCGTAAGCGCCAAGCGTGTTGTCGAACTCATATAAGGATTTTCCGTTGTGGTAGTTCATATATTTTTTGTCATTATATGAGCCAATGCGACCTGGGACTGCACTACCCGGATACACAAGCTCTTCAGCAGCCATAGAACTTGCTTCGTTCAACCACGAACCAGTTCTGCCAGCAGTATTGCTATAGTTTATTAGGTGTTGAAACTCATGTATAACAGTGCTAAAAGTAGCATCTATACCACCTTGGCTATAATACAAAGAAGGATATGTATCTATGTGAAGCATTGCAGCGCCGTTAATGCTAGCATACATATCCCCGCCCCAGAAGTAACCACCTACATAACCAGAGCCAATAGTAGCTCCGTCGATAATATCGTAATATAGAAGATGAACCTTTCCAGAGCCATCAACATCAGCAAAAGCGCCAAATGAATTGAGCATAAATTGGAATTTAGAGTCGAACTCGTTAGCAATAGTAGTGGGGTGGTTTGGATTGAAGCCCTCCACAGGGTCATAAGATGAGTTGGTTGGCGACCAAACATAGCAGTGAGTTCCAACCTTTGTAACCTTGAATTCAAGAGAAACCTGCGCGTTGTTGGTGATGTTAAGAACTATAAAGTTGCGTTTATCGCCTTGGTTGTATGTTGTTTTAGTTCTTTCGTTGTTTTCTGCCTGTTTTTGAATCTGAGGATACATCCAATCTGGAGTTGCAGGATGGTAATCCATTTTGAAGTTGTCAATACCCGCATACTCCTCGTTTTGCAGAGGCTTTTGCGAGAATGAGCCTGTTGAAGCGCCGCTGGTAGTTGTATAGCCAGGCTTAAAGGCAACTAAATAATCGCCATTATAT
>JAAZFD010000168.1 GCA_012511925.1 Clostridiales bacterium | reverse complement strand
TGAGACTCTAACTTACCTGAAAACGTTCTGCCGCTCATAAGTGTAGCAGTCAATCTATCATAACCATGCAACCTTGCCACTTCCTCGGCTATATCGTGGTCGGACTCTATGCCGCTTTCAATATCAACCCGAAAATGCGGAACATCAACCACAAGCGAATCGCCCTTAACCTTTGATTCGATATTGATTGATTCAAGCATCTTCGCCATGTATTCGGGCGAAAACTCCTCGCCTATAATGCGGTTTATACGCTTTGTGTCAACCTCGATTGCCCTTTGTGTTACATCGGCATAGTTCACATCAATTACTTCGCCTACAACCGTTCCTGCGCCTAATTCCTGAACCAATTCTACGGCTCTTTCAAGTGCTAAGTATGCGTTAATAGGCTCAACTCCACGCATGAAACGCTGTGCAGAATCGGATACTACGCCCAGCTTCCTTGAGGTTCTACGAATATTTCCTGCTATGAATGCCGCAGACTCGAACAACACCGCCTTTGTGTCGTTAGTTATTTCTGAATTCTCGCCGCCCATAACTCCTGCAAGTCCAACTCCCTTTTTGGGGTCGGCAATCAAGAGCATTTCGGGAGTGGTTTGTCTTTCTACTCCGTCAAGGGTTGTTATTTTTTCTCCCTCACAAGCGTTTCTAACTACTATTGCTCCATTGTCAACGCAAGCCAAATCGAATGCGTGCATAGGGTGTCCGTACTCCATAAGCACATAGTTTGTTATATCGACTATATTGTTTATAGCACGAAGTCCAACGCTTTTTAGCTTCTTTTGCATCCAAAGCGGCGAAGGCTCAATTTTTATGTTTTTTATTACCCTTGCGGCATAGCGTGGGCAAAGCTGTGGGTTTTCAATCGTTACGGAAGCGAATTCTTTCTCGTTGCCCTCTCCCTCTACATGCTTTATTGTAGGCTCGATAAATTTCTTGCCTAGAGCGGCAGCCGCTTCCCTGCATATACCTATAATACTTTGGCAGTCTTGGCGGTTCGGGGTAATCTCAATATCGAAAATTACGCTGTTAAGTCCCAAAGCATCTTGAATGGTTTTGCCCACCATGCTTTCATCGTTTAATAGCAAAATGCCATCATCGCTTGCGCCTTTAACATCAACATCTTTGAGGTTTAGCTCATGCCCACCGCAGAACATACCCTCGCTCGTTACTCCGCGCATAACCGTATTTTTGATTTCAAGATTGCCAGATAGCTTAGCACCGCAGGCGGCAACAGGAACTACAGCACCCTCAAATAAATTCGTGGCATTAGTAACAATTTGCAGCGTGTTCTCCCTGCCTATATCTACGGTACAAACCCTTAGTTTGTCTGCGTTTTCGTGCTGAACAATTTTTAGAACCTTGCACACAAAAACATTATTGATATTGGGCATTTCGTCTATCACCTCTGCGATTTTAAAGCCACGCATTATCATCTTATCAACGAATTCTTCTACCGAAATATCGAATTCAACATATTCCTTTAACCATTTTAGTGGTAGTTTCATATCTTTTCCCCCCTTAGAATAGGCTTAAAAATCTGGCATCGTTCTCATATTCAAGGCGAATATCAGAAATGCCAAACTTCAAGCTCGTTACACGGTCAACACCTATTCCGAAAGCAAAAGCGCTCCACTCCTTGGGGTTAACACCGCAGTTTTCAAGCACATGCGGATTTATAATTCCGCAACCTAAAATCTCTATCCAGCCTGTTCCCTTGCACACCCTGCAACCGACTCCGCCGCAGATTGTGCATGAAATATCTATTTCAGCAGATGGCTCAGTAAACGGGAATTAGCTTGGGCGCATACGCATATTCACATTTTCGCCAAATACGGTATGTACGAACTCTATTAAGGTTCCTTTCAAATCCCGTAAAGACAAATCCTTATCGACTACAAAGCCCTCCATCTGCATAAAAACAGGGCTGTGGCTTGCGTCAACCTCGTCAACTCGAAACACTCGCCCAGGGATTACAAGCCTAAACGGAGGCGTTTTTGTTAGCAGAGACCGAACCTCGCAAGGGGATGTATGCGTTCTTAGTACTATTTTATCATTTATATAGAAGGTGTCCTGCATATCGCGCGCAGGATGCCCCTGAGGCTGGTTCAGTTTTGTGCACCAATAGTCATCATATTCGATTTCAGGACCCTCGTAGGTTGTAAAGCCCAAGCCTATCATGGCGTTTCGAATTTCCCTGTAGGTTTGCGTCATCGGGTGAATTCTACCGCGTGGAATACATACCTTGCCGGGTGCTGTTACATCTACGGCTTCTTTTTCGAATAATTCTTGCATCTTTGCTTCAGAAAGCGCTTTTTTCTTTGATTCGATTACTTCTTCAAGCTCTTTTTTGATTGAGTTTGCGTGTTGTCCGAAAACTGAACGCTCCTCGGGCGATAGATTCTTCATTTCACGCAAGGCCATTGTAAGCTCGCCGCTTCTTCCCAATACGGACGAAGAATAAGCGTTTAGCCCGTCTAAATCTTGTATGTGCTCTAACTCTTGCAGGGTATTTTGTTTTATCTTGTCTAAATCTTGTATGGTCATACTAACCCCCCTTTAGGTTTACAGGATATTATAGCATTAAAGGCAGGAGTTGACAAGAGTTCTGTGCGGTAGCGCAGAGAACGTAGATTAGATTGCATCGCAATACCATATCAACACTACGTAGGGGCGGGCATTGCCCGTCCGCAGAGAACAAAAACCTGCTTGCTTGAAGAAAAAAGATACAACCAACTTAACCTGCACATTTTAAGGCGGATGCGTACACAAAGGGAAAATAGGGTATAAAAACCGTTATTGAAACCAAAAAACACTCCAAAAATAGTAGGGGCGACACTCTTGTGTTCGCCCGAAGATGTAATACAGGGAAAATATAACGCTGTGGTTACGGCGGACGCGCAATGCGCGCCCCTACGGGTTGTGTTGAATACAGCTTATAAGCATTTTTAATTGTGTCGTGTTGGTTTTCTGGTGATTGTGCACCCCTACAAAGGTGTAGAAATTTGGCTTTCCCACACCCAAAATGCGGGATTCCAAGTGCCACAGGCACATGGGCTATGCCCTTTGGCGGATTAAGGGACAAAGCCCTTATGTGATTTTATTACAGTATTATTTTCGCCAATAGTAATAGAATAGTTCTAACGCTTAGATTATGCAAAAAGGAGTAAATTATGAGTAAGGTATTGATTATAGGCGGAGTAGCCGGTGGCGCATCATGTGCTGCAAGGCTTAGGCGACTGGACGATAAAGCAGAAATAATTCTTTTCGAGCGTGGCGAGCATATATCTTACGCTAATTGCGGCTTGCCATACTTCGTTGGCGGCACTATAAAAAGCAAGAATGCTCTGATTTTGCAAACCCCAAAGGCTATGAAGGACAGATTCAACATAGATGTTAGAATCAAACAAGAGGTCGTAAAAATCGACAGAGAAAACAAGAGAATCACAGTAAAAAACTTAGAAAGTGGCGAGGAATACCAAGAAAGCTATGATACTTTGGTAATCTCCACAGGCTCATCTCCCATAAAGCCAAGGATTGAGGGCATAGATTCTCCCAACATTCATACGCTTTGGACTGTGAACGATTCCGTAAAGATTAGAGATTTAGTAACCGAATCGGGCGTAAAATCCGCCGCCGTTATTGGTGGAGGCTTCATTGGCTTAGAAATGGCTGAAAACCTACGAGAAGCTGGTTTAGAGGTTACGCTAATCGAAATGTTAGACCAAGTTATGGCAACTCTCGACTACGAAATGGCACAGGTTTTGCACGAAAATATCACACAAAACAACGTTGATTTGATTTTGAATGACGGTGTTTCCTCATTCTTAGACAAAGAAAATGGCGTAGAAATCACCTTGAAAAGCGGCAAGAAGGTAAACTCTGAAATGGTAATTCTCTCAATCGGAGTAAAACCGAATGGCGAGTTGGCGAAAGAAGCTGGCTTAACGGTCAACCAAAGGGGAGGAATTATAGTCGATGAATATTTGCGCTCATCCGACACGAATATCTACGCTGTAGGCGATGTAATAGAGGTTGTTGATTTCGTGAACGGTAAGCCCACCATGATTCCCCTTGCAGGTCCTGCGAACAAACAGGGGAGAATTGCGGCCGACAATATAGCAGGCGGCTCTGAAAAATACGAGGGCACACAGGGCACATCAATAGCAAAGGTTTTTGACATGACGGCTGCTTCAACAGGTTCAAACGAAAAGGCGCTTAATGCTTTGGGTTTAGTTAAGGGCAAGGACTTTGAAACGCTGCTTATCGCTCAAAACTCGCATGCAGGGTACTACCCTGGTGCTACGAATCTGTATCTAAAACTCATTTTTTCAAAGGACGGCAAAAAGATTTACGGCTCGCAAATAGTAGGGCAAGACGGCGTAGATAAGCGAATTGATGTAATCGCTACCGTTATCCGTTTAGGCGGCGGAATAGACGAGTTAAAACGCTTGGAACTCGCATACGCACCTCCGTATTCTTCGGCAAAGGACCCTGTAAACATGGCAGGCTTCGTGGCGGAGAACGTAATAGAGGGCAAGGTTTTATTCTCTGAATGGGATGCTGTTGAAAAAAGCAAAGATGCAATAATTTTAGATGTGCGTGAAAGCCCCGAGCTAATGGCGTTTTCTGTGAAAGATGCTACGCATATTCCATTCGGAGAGATTCGCAACAGGTTAGATAATCTCGACAAAAGCAAGGAAATCATTGTGCTATGTGCAAGGGGTATTCGAGCTTACAATGCGGCAAGGATTCTTATGCTGAACGGCTTTAATAATGTAAAAGTTTATCCAGGCGGCACAAGCTTTTACAGGTCAACGCACTATGAAAGCAGCATTACTCCAAAGGAGTCAAATATTGAATATCACGACAGTGGGATGGTGAAAAATATGAGCGCTTCGAAAAATGAAAAGGTAGTAAAACTCGACTGCACAGGCTTGCAATGCCCTGGTCCTTTGATGAGGGTTTATGAAACTGTCAAAGGTTTAGAAGAGGGTAGTGTAATTGAGGTTACAGCTTCCGACCCGGGCTTCCTGCGTGATATAGATGCTTGGTGCAAGCGTACAGGCAACGTATTGTTGTTTAAAGAAATAAAGGGCAACGAATATTTCGCAAAAGTAAGCGTGAAAAAGGGCGAAGTGGCTACAACCACAACCCAACCAGACGGCAAGACCATAATCGTATTTTCGGGCGACCTCGATAAAGTGATTGCAAGTTTCATAATAGCAAACGGCGCGGCGGCAATGGGCAGAAAGGTTACTATGTTTTTTACGTTCTGGGGGCTTAGCGTTCTTAGAAAGCCTAAAAAGCAAAGGGTGAAAAAGTCGTTCATGGAGAATATGTTTGGAATAATGCTGCCCCGAGGAAGCAAAAAGTTAAAGCTGTCCAAGATGAATAT
>JAAZFD010000167.1 GCA_012511925.1 Clostridiales bacterium | reverse complement strand
GGTTTGGGTTACATTCGCTTGGGACAACCCTCTACAACGCTTTCAGGTGGCGAGGCTCAAAGGGTAAAGCTAGCCACAGAGCTTGCAAGGAGAGATACAGGCAAGACGCTTTATATTTTAGACGAGCCGACAACAGGCTTACATATTGCAGACGTTGAAAGACTGTTGGAGATCTTACAAAGGCTATGCAGCAGCGGAAGCACGATAATAGTTATAGAGCATAATCTTGATGTAATAAAAACCGCTGACTATGTTATCGACTTAGGTCCAGAGGGCGGCGAGCGTGGTGGTGAGGTTATTGCATTTGGCACACCCGAGGAGGTTGCAAAGTGCGAAAAATCATATACAGGACAATATTTAAGGAAAACCCTTGCCAAAAATAAATAATCGTATATTCTATTATTGGTAGGCAATACTTGGGAGAAAATATGGAGAGATGGTACCAAGCCGCCGAAAAGCGGTGTTCAATCAGGTCATATATGGGTGCGCCGTCGCAAAACGAAATAGACAGGTTGCGACAATTCGCTGATGCTATCGCATTAGACGATGTTCGCATTGCCATCGCTCGTAGCAAAAAGGTTTTCGCTGGCAGGCTGATGACTCAAAAAATTAAGGGTACAGATTGCTTTGCAGCAATCATCTCAAAAAAGGGACGCTCCTCTAATGTTGGCTATATAGGCGAGCTTTTTATTCTCGAGTGTGTTGCAAGGGGCTTTGGCACTTGCTGGCTTGGTGCATCCTTTAGAATGGGTGCGGCGCAAGAGATGATTTCTTTGCAAAGCGGTGAAACCATCGCTTGTATAACTCCGCTTGGCTTCCCTGCAGAGCCATATAAGCAACGCCCACGCAGAACAGTTTCATCGCTTACGGGGCTTACTGTTCAAGAGTTTATGCGCCTACCTCAATGGCAACAGGATGCCATAAAATGCGGCAGGCGAGCACCCTCGGCAATAAATGCACAACCATGGGATTTTGATATTGTGGATGATGATTCCATAGCCTTAGTAAATGTTTCAAATAATTTGGGTTATGGGAAATTAGATTGCGGAATTGCCATGCTACATATCGAATTGGGAGCCGCGCATAACGGCTATATTGGCGATTGGGATATTTCAGAGGACGAATCTGTTTTTAAGATTCAAAGGATTGAGTTAGAATAAAACTTTTTTATGTAACATAAGAATCAAAACTTATTTTACCCCCTTTTGCCTTGCATAATGGAATATGTATTGCTGAATAATGCCTGCATTTTCTCCTAAACCGTCTATAAGATTGCATAATTCATCGCACGAGGCTTGTTTTCCGTTAAAAAACATTATGTTTACAGCTCTTTTCATCCAAACATCCATCGGAAATGCGTTTGTATGCCCTAACGAAAAAAGCAACACGCAATCTGCTACCTTTGCCCCTACCCCTTTTAACTGCATAAGCCGTTTTCTTGCTTCGCAATAGTCCATGTGTTTTAATTCTTCCAAACAAAAGCCTTCTAATATTTTTGTTGCTGTGTCCTTTATGTATGGCGCACGATAGCCTGTGCCTACTTGCTTTAGCTCGTCTATGTTCATATCTGCAAGGCTTTTTGGGGTTGGGAACGAGAAATGCTCTGAATCGCCTATGCGCTCCCCTGCCGTAACACAAAGGTTGTTTATTGTTTTTGATATTCGCTTTATATTGTTGTTTGCAGAGATAATAAATGAAATAAGAGTTTCAAATGGCGCTTGATTTAGTATGCGTATGCCCTTTGCGTAAGGCACACAAGTGCTTAAAACCTCATTTTTTCGCATGAGGTTCTCTACGGCTTTGTAATCTGTGTTTATATCGAAATAGTTTATGAAAAATGCTTTGTCTTCTTCATCGTTGCAGGGGAAAATGCTTAGTGTATCGCCATCCTTTGAAACGGTTATTATTTTTTCACCTAAAACACAAGTGAATATGAAATCGGTTATGCTTTTCCATCTAAAAGCCTGTCCGCAGTTGAATGTTCGGTATAAGTCTATGTCGCAATCAAAAATTTGTAGAGTGCCGTTTACAATCTCGCTTTTCATTATGCACCCGAAGCGGCGTAAATCTGGCGCTGGTGCTCTACATCGGCGATGCCGCCTACATGAGAAACGCTGCCTTGAAAAAACATACAGGTATGTCCGTCCATATCGTTATTTGTAATCGTATCTGTGCCATGCGGAAACCCAAAAAGCGATGCTGCAACATCTTTTCCGCTAACACCGATTACAACTGGTCGCTTAGAATAGTTCACAACACCGCCGAAAACCTGCAAAAATATTTCCATATCCTTTGAGGATGTGCATTCCATCTCGGCATGATTCGTTCCGCCTGTGTATGTCATAAAAAACACCTTGCCAGTGTTGTAGTCCATTACTCTGTACGATTTTCCTACGATTAGCTCGGATTTTATGGTGTCCCAAACAACTATGCTACCCTTAATTTCGTGATTGCTTTGATATGAGGGACCTATTGGAATATGAGTTGAATCGGGAATAAGCGCACGCAATGCCCTTGCAGAAAATAATATGGTTTGGGTTTGCTCGCCTGCTGTGCCATCAACCGGTAGTCCCTCGCGCGTTTGAAATTGCATTACGGAGTTTACTGTCATTCCCTTGAAGTTGCCTGTGGGCTTAAAGTAGAGGTAATCCAATTCACGCAAGCGAAGCTGAACCCTAACAACGGTTTCACCAAAGCTGTTTTGGGCTACAGTTTCAGCCGTATATGTAGCTGTTGCTGAGCCTATGCAAATAAGCAAAAGCGCCAATACGCAAATAGATAATTTTATTTTTG
>JAAZFD010000166.1 GCA_012511925.1 Clostridiales bacterium | reverse complement strand
TCTATACCCTTTTCCTCTGCATATTTTACTATCGCTTTGCCAAGAGGGTGTTCCGAGCCGAACTCCGCAGTAGCAAACAGCGAAACAAAAGTATTTTCATCTCCGCTGTAAGTAAAAATGTCCGTAACGGAGGGTTTGCCAATCGTAAGTGTGCCTGTTTTATCGAAAACTGCTGTTGTAATCTTGTTTGCCGTTTCGATTGCCTGACCGTTTCTAATCAAAATGCCCTCACGTGCCGACCTGCCTGTGCCAACCATTACGGCCGTTGGAGTGGCTAAGCCCAATGCGCATGGGCAAGCGATTACAAGCACCGATGTGAAAACCTTTAGCGCAAAGCTAATCTCTTTCCCCGAATACAGCCACATTGCGGCTACGATTATTGCAAAAACCATAACCGTAGGCACAAAAACAGCGCTTACCTTGTCTGCCAGTCGTGCGATTTCGGGTTTTGTCATCTGTGCCTGCTCAACAAGTTTTACGAGTTTTGAAACGAATGTATCCTCGCCAACGCTTGTAACTAAAACCTCAACCGTTCCGGTTAGATTGTTAGAACCGCCAACCACCTGTGAATCCTTTTCTTTATGAACAGGCATACTCTCGCCAGTCAGCATGGATTCGTCTGCCGAGGTATCACCCAACAGAATTACACCGTCAACAGGGTATGCTTCTCCGGGTCGCACACGAATTTTTTCGCCTGTAACGAGTTCGTCAACATTTACGGTTTTTTCTGAACCGTCGGCTTGAATTACCTGTGCCGTTTCTGGCACTATGGATAAAAGCACATCTATGGCTTGCGAGGTTTTGCCCTTTGCTTTTGCTTCAAAGTATTTTCCCATCATTACTAAAGCGATTATCACGCCAGCAGATTCAAAATAAAGCTGATGCACAGCATGAGGTGAGTTATGCACAATAATCTGATAGGTAGATACCAAGGAATAGCCTATTGCCGCTAAAGTTCCACTCGCAATCAAGCTGTCCATGTTCGGCCGCAGCTTGAAAAACGCATAACAGCCAGATGTGTAGAACCTATAACCTATAATAACTATAGGGATAAGCAAAGCAATCTGAACCAAGGCATAAGCTACGGGGTTATTTGGCGATGGAAAGCTCGGCAGGTTAATCATGGGTGCCATAGCTATGTAAAACAGAGGAATTGCAAACGCAAGCGCTATTAAAAGCCTTGTTTTTTGTTGCTTTAGCTCTTTTGTATGACGGGCAAGGTCGTCCTTTGCCTGCTTAATTGAGCTTTCGGAAACTGCAATCTTGAAGCCTGCATCGGTTACAGCTTTTATTACTTCCTCATCAACATTTTGCTCGCTGCGAACCCTAAGCCTTTCGGAAATTAGGTTCACATTTGCGGCTTCAACGGACTTTATATTGTTTGTTACACGCTCAACATTTGCCGCACAAGAGGCGCAATGCATTCCGGTAACGCTATATTCTCTAATCATTTATACCACTCCTTTTCAATAAATAGCTTTAGCTAAATGACTACTATCTATTATATTAGGAAAAAATACATTCTTCTGTATAGAAATCACAATTACTCTTTTAACTTTTCGCCTAAGCTAATAAAAAGTTGCTTTATCTTTTTCCAAAGGCATTTGAGAAAAAAAACCAATAGCTCTCACAACTCTTTAATGCCTATTATCAACCACTTTAAAAGGAACTTAGCTATTATTATTATGTATT
>JAAZFD010000165.1 GCA_012511925.1 Clostridiales bacterium | reverse complement strand
GTATTGCATAGCGGTATTAGCACGCGGTAGTTATAATGGTTCTCCAAACGCCATTTTTGCTCGTTTCCGCCAGTGAAATTATTTTGTACACTCTGCGAATAAACAGTGGCGGTGGGCGTTCTTACAGACAAATACTTTCCACTTCGAACGTTTTTGATGTAATAAACACCTTCGTGCAAATATCCTCCACTATTATGAGTACTCGCATAAATTAAGGCTGCTTGGGCATTTAAAATTCCCTCTGTAACGCATTTACCTTCAAGCTTATCCTGATTATTAAGAGGCTTCCTAGCAGTATTTAGTATGGCGTTCCTTAATTGTGTCGTGGTAATACCCGGATATTTAGTTTTAATCAGTGCAGCAGTGCCTGCTACAAATGGGGCAGCCATTGAAGTGCCAGATTTATAGCCGTAACGATTTGAATCTACTGTGCTATATATATTCGCACCTGGTGCAGCAATATGTACAGTAGTTTTGCCCCAATTGGAAGTTCTGCCTGTAATCGGCTCTCCTTCTGCAGTCTTTTCAACCCATAGGTTGTCCGTTTCGTCAGTTGCACAGACTGTTATCATATTGTCAAGTTTGTAGCAGGAAGGATAGTGACTATTGGTAGGCATAATATCAGTGTCCCAGCCAGTATTTCCAGCCGAAGTAACAAACAAACCAGGGTAATTTTCTATTGCGGTTTTTTCACCGTTATGTTCGTTTGGATGACCTGCACTCATATTAAGAATAGGAATATTATTATCAGTAGCATAACTTACTGCTGAGGCCACTCTACCAACGACCCAATTATTGGAGGTATTGTTCCAAATTTTTAACGGAACAATGCCAACACGCCAACATGTACCCGTCATGCCAAGTTGATTATTGCCAATTGCACCTATAATCCCTGCAACATGAGTGCCATGGTCGTTTACGCCATCAGTATCATCATTTTGGTCCGCAAAGTTCCACCCCATGCTTCGTGATACATTTGCCTCTAAGTCGCAATGCTCATATATACCACGGTCTATAACGCCAACCTTTACTTGCCGAGAACCTGTTGTTTCATCCCACGCTTCGGGGGCTTTTATCTCTCTTAGCCCCCAGCTCTTGTCTATGTCTCCATAGGATGGGTCATTAGGTCTTCTTTTTAGTTCAACAGTAGACTCATCTTTGAAAATCAAGTTCGGATCTGCACTTTCAATGTATGGGTTTTTCTCTAATTGATGCATTATATTAAGTACATTTTCCTTGCTGTTGCTTTTTAGCGTTAGCTTCAGGATTTGCTTGTATGTATCTCTGTTAATCCCCAGTGCATCAATATCACCATCAATCCGTGAAAGGTCTTCGATTTTAACAATATTCTCCGCAACCTCGTTATCGATTTGAGTGATAAAGTCAAGCCCTTGAAACGCTTGTGCCGCCTTATTCAACTCATACCTGCCATCTTTTTGTTGCAAATATCCGTCTTTAACTACGGTTGCCATATCGGATACGCTATGCTCTTTGTTAATTTCACCATAATGTCTGCTTATTACAACAATTATTTCGTTGTTCGTAAAATCGGTTTCAAGTGAAATTGTAGAATAATACTTTTCTGCAAAACTATCAACCACCTTGTTTCCTGTTTCAGAGGTTTTGGTGGTATTTTCACTTGCCTCTCCGTGAGCCGCTTTTACTTGCATATTGGTTACGGTCAATATCATTACCAGCACCAATGCAAAAGCTATAAATTTTTTTAGGTTCATTGTGTTTCTCCTTTCATAATTCGCATTTATTTTTGATTATTAGCTTTATAAAACACACCCTGGTCATTGTTGTAAAGCCATGTTATCGCTTCGGCATCTTGTTTTGTTATCATACCTTTTTTATACGCTTCATCGCCCTCTACAAAAGTACCGTCTTTGTAAAGGTATATCACAGCACCGGAATCGCCCCCTGTATATGGATATCCCGCCATTGTTTGACGGGTTAAGGCATCATCGCCCCCAGGAGAAGGGTAAGGGAACACTGCCATGTAGTCGTTGTAAGTGCCTAAATAAGTGAAGAAAACTATATCGGGATAGTTCTCGTTAAGGAAATAGGTATAATCCTCTTTTATTTTTTGCTCTAATTTTGCGCTTAGCTTTTTCGGTTTAAGAAACCTACCTTCGGGGTCTGCATATTCGTCTTTACTGCAACCGCTAAACAACCCAAACACAAACACCAAGCACAGCGCCAAAGCAAAAATTCTAAATCGTTTCATTGTTTTTACCTCCTTTCTTTAAAAACTCTTTAATACTCATCATTGGTTATATTATCTATTATATTTGACTCGTAATTATTTGTCAATACAAAAGATGGATATTTGTGTGAAAAGTTTCGCAATGTTTTAGCTAAATGTTTTCTTTTTTAACCGTTTAGCTCGAATTGTTATTAGCTCATTATTGCTTGCGCCGCCTTATTCAACTCATACCTGCCATCAACCTGCTGCAAATACTTGTCATTTACAACCGTAGCCATATCTTTGGCATTGTATGTCTGGTTAATCTTGCTGTCATATTTGATATTTACAACAAGCACCATGTCATCTGTAAAGCTATCATCTATGGTTGCATCGCAGTAATGCTTTTCTGCAAACCTATCAGTAACGCTGCCACTGCTACTGCCCTTTGTTGTGGTCTTGTTTATCGTTTTTACAGCAAAAGTGCTTGCCGGAATACCAATTACGCCATCCAACAGCATCAACACCATAACGATAGATATAAAGTTTTTAATTACATTTCTCATGTTATCTGTTTCCTCTCAGTACTAATTTTTGTTGCGATATTTGTCAGGGCTTATTTGCCCAGCTATATCGGAAATATCTTTTTTCGTTAGCATACCGCTTTCATACGCTTCTTCAATTTCTGTGAATACGCCATCCTTGTAAGCGTAAATATCTAATTCGGGCGTCTCTATCACATATCCTGCAACAT
>JAAZFD010000164.1 GCA_012511925.1 Clostridiales bacterium | reverse complement strand
CAGTTTTGCGGCACTATCGAAATTAAAGACGGTAAATTAGTGGTAAACGGCAAGGCGATTTCTGTTTATAAGTGCTTCGACCCCAAAGAGATTCCTTGGAAGGAATGCGGCGCTGAATACGTTGTAGAGTCCTCGGGTAGATTCACAACAACCGAAAAGGCACAGGGACACCTTGAAGCAGGCGCAAAAAAGGTTGTTATCTCCGCTCCCAGCGCTGATGCCCCTATGTTCGTTATGGGCGTAAACCAAAATGAATACAAGAAGGATATGAACATCGTATCGAACGCTTCATGCACAACAAACTGCTTAGCACCCTTAGCAAAGGTTATAAACGATAACTTTGGAATCGTAGAAGGCTTGATGACAACCGTTCATTCAATTACAGCAACACAATTAACCGTTGACGGTCCTTCGAAAAAAGATTGGCGTGGCGGCAGAGCAGCAGGAGATAACATTATTCCCAGCTCAACAGGTGCAGCAAAAGCGGTTGGCAAGGTTATTCCCAGCTTGAACGGCAAACTAACAGGAATGTCTTTGCGTGTTCCCACCGTCAATGTATCTGTAGTTGACTTAACTTGCAGATTAGAAAAGCCAGCAACTTATGACGAGATTAAACGTGTTGTTAAAGCGGCTTCTGAAAGCGAACAATACAAAGGAATTCTTGGCTACACAGAGGATATGGTTGTATCGTCCGATTTCAAAACAGATTCTCGCACCTCGATTTTTGATGCTAATGCAGGAATAAGCCTTAACGATAATTTCGTGAAGCTGATTTCTTGGTATGATAATGAGTGGGGTTATTCGAATAAGGTTGTGGACTTGATTTGCCACATGAACAAGACGAAATAAGAAATGGCGATATAAAAAGGGCGAAAGCCCTTTTTTTATAATGAAATCCGTTCTTCGAACGGGTGAAATCCATTTTCGTAGAAAATGGGTGAAATCATTTTTCTTCGAAAAATGGTGAAATACGCTGCGGCGTATGAGGGAAGGGACGTTCTGAACCCAATACGATTTTGCTTTATATTAACACAAATGACAGTGAAACTTCGTAGAACAGATTTATGCGTATTTCACCGCAGCAGGAGATTTTTCTTGGTGCAAAGCCCCTATTCGTCCCTTCTTCTTTCCAGCATTGCCACAGTAAACGCCATTCCAAAGCACATTCCAGCCAACAGCCTATAATACAAAGAAAACCGAACAAAGTACGAGGCAATTAAAAGAAATGCCCCAAACACAAAGTACGGTGTAAGCCTTGATTTTGAGAAAGCGCTTTTGTAACGGCTTTTGCGTTCTTCACGCTTTTTGTTCTCACGCTTAATAATCGTTTCGTCAATTTCATCATCGCTTATGGGAAACAGGCGCTTTGTGTAGTCGAATAATTGGTCTTGCGTGTAAATAACAAACTCAACATTCTTAATTGAATCTATAAAATCGCTTGCCTTTGCACTCAGCTTAGAGCATGAAAACACATACACCTTTTCGTATTTGTTGGAAATTGCTTGTCGGTATGCCTTTGCGATTTCGTCTGCACAGATTTCGTCTATGTTCTGAAAGCTAAGAATTAAGCACTTGAACCTGTTAATGTTCTCAACCTTTACAATAGACTCAACTATTTTACTGTAATCGGATTCGCTCATAACGCTTAATCGGCTTAGCGCAATCTCCTTTTCGATTTGCCTGCGTTCTTTTTCTACGAACCTTTCAAAGCGCATACTGTTTATTATCCTGTATGCAACCAAGACTAATATTCCCAACGCAAAGCCCAAAAGTATTGCGATATACCATGCAATGCTTTGACGGGCAAAATAGCGATAACCGATTAGCGCAATAACTACCACAAAGAAGATAGTATCGGTTATGCGAGCGAAAAAGGTGCGGTCTCCGCTGAACCTTTGCCTATAATAGCTGCTTAGCTTTTTTTCCAATTTTATTTCCATATTACTATTATTGACAAGTAATTTTTGTTGATAACATCTAACTATTATGTGTTTTATGGGTTGCGGTTCAAATAAATTATTTGGCTTTTGTATTTTATTCAATAAAATGCGGAATAATATTTAAGCAGTGCAAACAATATAGAAATAGATTGATTTAGGAAAAAATCAAAAAAATAAAATATAGTTTGCAATAAAAGTGCGGAATATGTTACAATAGCACTATATAGGAAAATGAAGGGAGCTTTCAAATGAAGCGAATACTTTTAGTTGATGATGAACCGGCAATCATTAAGGGGTTAAAGTTTGCGTTGGAAACCGATGGCTACGAGATAGACTCGGCTGCAGACGGCGAGGAGGCCTTACATAAAGCTACAGAAAACGAATATGATATGATTTTGTTGGATGTTATGCTTCCGGGTATGTCGGGCATCGAGGTATGTCAAGCAGTCTGAGAACGTAGCGATGTTCCAATCATCATGCTAACCGCCAAGGGCGAGGATATGGACAAGATTTTAGGGCTTGAATACGGTGCAGACGATTATATGACGAAGCCTTTCAACGTGCTTGAGGTTAAGGCTCGCATCAAGTCAATTCTGCGTAGAACCGCATCAAAGGAACCCGAGCATAAGCAGAAGGTCGAAATTAACGGCATTACGATTAACACCGGCAATCGTGGCGTTATTGTAAGCGAGCGTCCTGTGAACCTTACAGTTAAGGAATTCGACTTGCTTTATATGTTCATGTGCAATCCTGGTAAGGTTTACACAAGAAACGACCTTTTAGAGCAGGTTTGGGGAATCGACTATTCGGGAGATTTGCGTACGGTTGACGTTCATATTCGCCGCCTGCGTGAAAAAATCGAAGAAGACCCTGCAAAGCCCATATATATCATTACTAAATGGGGTGTATGTTACTTCTTTGCCCAATAACAAATTTAGAAATTCTTGAAGGCGGGTTAGGGTATGGCTAAGTTTTTTTCCTCAATTCGCTTTCAGCTACTTGCAGTTTTCTTTTTGCTGCTCGTACTTGTGTTTTTAGTGGTGTTGTTCATGGTTTCAAGAATCATGAGCGACACTCTTTTGTCGTCTAAAATTTTGGCGCAACAGAACTCTTTGAACAAGGTCGCAATCGAGATTTCAGAACTCGTGGTGAACAACGACCTCGACACCATTCATGAAACATTTAGAGGCTATGGCGTTGAGAACAAGGTTAGATTGCTTGTGATTGATAAGAATTATATCGTGAGAGCGGATTCCGCTTCGCTTTATAACGGCTATTACCTGCCATATTCCGAAGCGCAAAAGGTGGCGACAGGTTCAACAAATGAAGCGTTGGGCTTTCATAAGCTAAACAATATTCACGATAATACGGAGGAATGGGTTGCATATTTTGCTAAGCCCTTAACCTATAACGGCACTTTTATTGGGGTTCTCATGTGTTCGGCTTCAATAAATGATACATATCAAAGCGTGGCAAGTGTTCAAAGCAGAATTGCAGCGGTGTTTGGTCTGGTTTTAGCATCCTCTTGCATAGTTTGGTTTGCTTTTTCGAATGTGTTAACAAAGCCGGTTATCGATTTAACGAATGCGCTGCGCCGCACAACCACGAAGAACTACCCAACGAACTTAGAAATTAAGGGCAGGGGCGAGGTGCAGGAGCTGGTGGATGCCTTTAACCGCATGAGTCAAGAGCTTTTTGAGTATAATAAAGTGCGTGATGAGTTCGTAGCCAATGCCTCGCATGAGTTGAAAACTCCACTTACTGCAATCAAGATTCTTTCCGAAGCCATACTTTCGTTGGAAAATCCGAAAGCGCATGCGGATAGAATGATTGAGTTCATGAAGGATATTGATGCCGAAGTGGACAGGCTAAACCATATCATAACGCGTTTATTAGAGATTGCACGAGAGAATGACGCAAATTTAGATATGGAGTTGAAGTATTTTGACCTTAGAAAGCTGGTAGATGTAATAGTGCATAGAGTTGCGCCTATCGCTATGCAGAAGAAACTGGCTATGAAGATTTCTGCCGACAGGGAAGTCAAAATATTTGCAGACGAGCATCGCATAGACCGAGCCATAACAAATCTTGTGGACAATGCAATCAAGTATACGGATAATGGTTCTGTCGAGGTTGAGGTTCGCCATAATAACAAGTACGCAATCGTAAGGGTGCGTGATACGGGCGTAGGCATACCCGAAGCGTCAAGGGCTCATGTTTTTGATAGGTTCTATCGGGTTGATAAGGCGAGAAGTCGTGCCAAGGGCGGAACAGGCTTAGGGCTTTCCTTGGTGAATGACATCGTAAAAGCGCATGGCGGTTATATAACATTGGATAGTGAATTGGGTGTTGGAAGCACATTTACAGTCTATTTGCCGCTCACAAAATAAGCCAATAAATAAATAGTGCATAAGCACAAGGAGAAAGAATGAAAGACAACAATCAGGGCAATAGAAAGTACGGCAGGTACGACAGCGGTTATGGTGAAAATAGAGCCTCCAAGCCTTATGAAAAGCGTGAGGGCGGTTTCGGCGAAAGAAAGTCCTTTGGCGATAAAAAGCCTTACGAAAAGCGCGAGGGCGGCTTCGGCGAAAGAAAGTCCTTCGGCGATAAAAAGCCTTATGAAAAGCGTGAGGGCGGTTTCGGCGAAAGAAAGTCCTT
>JAAZFD010000163.1 GCA_012511925.1 Clostridiales bacterium | reverse complement strand
AGGTAATCGAGTATGGCGGAGTGAAAATTTTTCTCACACATGGTCATCTATACAACGTAAACACAAATACATTTTCGCTTGTGCTTCGTGCGCAAGAGTTGAATGGCTCCGTTGCACTATACGGTCATACGCATATTCCACAAATAGATATGCTTAACGGCGTGTTGGTTCTAAACCCAGGTAGCCCAACAAAATCGCTATCCGATGTTGGCAAAACTGTAGGATTACTAACCATAGAAAACGCAAAGGCAAAAGCGGATATTCTAAAAATCTAATCATAAATTTACCAAATAGAAAAGTTGTTTGAAGTACCTATTAAATAAGGTCAGTGTCGCAAGCGGGCGCACACATAGGTACGCCCCTACGATTTTTGCGTTGTTTGGTTATAATGTCGGTTTTTATGTCCAAAGCAAAAGCGGATATTCTGAAAATCTAATCATAAATTTACCAAATAAAAAAGTAGTTTGAAGTACCTATTAAATAATAGAAAACCGTAGGTCTGTGTCGCAAGCGGGCGCACACATAGGTACGCCCCTACGATTTTTGAGTTGTTTTGGCTATAGTGTCGGTTTTTATGTCCTATTTTTCGCTTTTATGTCCGTATCTGATTAACCATAGAAAATCTCAAGGCAAAAGCGGATATTTTTGAAATGCTAATTTACTTGACAAAATTTCGCTGATTTTTTAGTACAAGTATTCCTTATCCCTTATAGGATTAAACTCTGTCAATGTTATCATAAATGTAGAGCCTTTATCTTCAACGCTTTTTACAATCAAGGTTTCACCCAAAGCCTCTAAAATCTGTTGTGCTATAGACAAGCCTAAGCCTGTGCTTCCCTTAGTGCGTGATTTGCTAACGGTGTAGAACCTTTCAAAAATTCTCTGCAAATCCATTGAGGGAATTCCTACGCCATTGTCGGTTATGCTAATAATTATTTTGTCCTTGCATTTATTTGAGTTGTAGCTGGGGTTTGATATAGCAACATTCGGCTCGTTCAACAGATAAGAGAAATCCTTCTCGTATTTTGCACTAACAGCCACCTTTCCGCCCTCTTTGGTGTATTTTATCGCATTATCCGTTAAGATAACCAACACTTGAGAAAGCCTGTCGTTGTCCGTTAGTGCCGCCAAATCCTCTTGAACCTCAAACACCACTTCAATGTTCTTTTTAAGCGCACTTGCGTTGACCGAAACAGCTAACTGCTTCAGCTTTTCGGCTACGTTTACAGGCTCAAGCTCGAATGTCAATGCGTTTGATTGCAGCTTCGAAATCGTCATCATGTCGGAAATCAATCTCGATAGCCTGCCAACCTCGTCCAACATAATATTGTAGTAGCGTTGCTTTGTTTCATCATCAGGAACCATATTATCGGAAAGTGGCTCTAACAAACCCCTAATAGCAGTTAATGGAGTTCTAAACTCATGGCTGATATTTGCGATATACTCCTTGCGCATATTGTCTAATCTTTCGGCTTCGGTAGAATCCTTGAACAGCCCAACTGCGCCCGAGCAATTATTTTCGTCATCGTAAATTGTAGATACGGTTATCCAAATGGCTCTTCCGTCATCTGTGTGGTAGGTAATCATTCGAACCTCGTCGGCCTCTAAAACGGCGTCGAAAACCTCCCAAATCTCAGGATGCGGTACTAATTCCTCTCTTGTTGAAACGCCAACTGCGCCGAACATATTCATAAGCGCAGGGTTGTAGTGCATGATTCTGCCATTTGTATCTATTGCGGCTATTCCGTCTGAAAGTCCTGCTATTATCTGATTTAGCTGTCGTTTTTCAACCCTAACCTCACGCACCATGTTAGAAACTCTGTCCGTCATGGTGTTTATGGCACGGGCAATGGTTCCAAACTCGCCATCAATTTTTTCGTTCGCCTTGGCTTCGTAATTCCCCTGTGAAACCTCTTTTGCAACCATAATCAAGTTTTTTGTAGGCTTTAATGCACGAATAACACCCGATATCGGAACTATTGTGGCAAAGGGTAGAGAAATCAAAGCAGAAATTATTATGTTATAGTTTGAATAAACAAGGTTTGAAAAAACCCTTGATTGCTCAATCAGAACGAATGTATTTCCAAGTATAGTACCGCTATCGTCATATATATGTGCGGCGGTGCAAACATACGCTTTGCCACTAATTTTTAAGTCCTTTGAAAAAAACCTTTCGCCAGAAAAGAATTTGTTGTCGGTAGCTATGAATCTTTTGAAATCGTTTATAAATTCTGGGTCATCAACGGCTTCGGACAAATAACGATGTGAGTAAGATGTCTCAACAATTAGAATATAGGAATCGACAGAGCTTGCCATCTCCTTGCAAAGGTACAAATATGTTTCATGGTCTAATTTGCTTTCAAGATGTTCGGTAGTTAAAAGTGCTACGGCATTAGCAATAGGCGATAATTCATTTATCTTCTGAGCCAATAGCCTGTCCTTACTTAGTAAAGTATAGGCTGAAACCAGCACAAGCGTAGAAACCGCTGTGGTAATAACGAATATCATAATAAACTTGCGGAATAATACGCTTTTTTTCATTACAAATCTCCGAACACAATTTCAACGCCGCAAGATTTCTCTCGCAGCGTTGGAAAAAGGCAGGTAGTCAAATCAAAACTGCTCGAATTTATACCCTACGCCGTAAATCGTTTTGATTCCCCACTTGAAGTCGGGATGCTCGATTTTTGAGCGAATACGCTTAATATGAGTATCGACAGTTCTCGTTTCGCCTGCAAACTCATATCCCCATATACGAGTTAGTAGTTGCTCCCTCGAAAACACTTGACCCGGATTCGAAGCCAACATGTGAAGACTCTCTAACTCTTTAGGAGTGCATATTATTGGTGTTCCCATCATTGTAACGGAATATCTGCTGATGTCAATCTGCAAGCCACCAATGCTAACTGTGCGTGATGAAGAGACCTCATGCTCTACCGAGCGACGAAGTACAGTTTTTATGCGAGCAACAACCTCTCTCGGGCTGAAGGGCTTTACGATATAGTCGTCTGCGCCCAATTCTAAGCCGATAATACGGTCAATCTCTTCACCCTTTGCTGTAAGCATGATAATAGGCACATGAGATGTTTTTCTGATTTCCTTGCATACATCAATACCCGAAAGCTGAGGCATCATAATATCGAGTACGCATAACGAAATGTCTGAAGTTGCGTTTTCGAGTGCAGCCATACCGTCATAAACATCGATAGGGATATAGCCCTCTGCTTTTAGGTAGATGCCTAAAGACTCGTGTACCACTGGGTCGTCGTCGGCTATCAATATTTTTACCTGATTCATAAATACCTCCATTTATAGGGAAACTTAATTAAAGTTTACCAACCTATCATTATTATATCATATCTTCTTTACGATTGAAAGCATTATTAAAAATAAAAGCAAAATTATTATAGAAATTAGAGAGAATGTGTTTATTAGCCCCGTAAAAACGCCAAGTTAAAAGGCTTTGGGAACATTTTTGCCATTCCTGCGAACTAATTGCCGGCTAAATATTTTCTCTGAAATAGGAGTTGTCATTCTATGTTAAAACGGTTGTTACGGTCAAAAGGCAAGATGAGATGAAAGCTCGCCCAGAGTGGCGCAAAAGTGTCCACAAGGAGAAATAGGTTCGTCCGTTGTCAAACAAAATAGCGTTTCGTTTATTTCATTCCCGCTACTCCTGCGAACTAATTATCTTTTTAAAAATATTTCTAGCAATGGGAGCCGCTACCGAGCCGCCACTGCCGCCAAGCTCTACCACAACGGTAATTGAAAAGGGATATTCCTCCGAATCTAAAAAACTGCAAAACCAAGCGTGAGATTTGTTTTTGCCGTTTAATGTAACCTCTGCTGTGCCTGTTTTTCCTCCCACATTGTAGCCGTCTATTGCCGCTCTCCTGCCTGTGCCGTCTTTCACCGCCTCAAGCATATATTCTTGCAGTAAACTCGCCTCGCTTTTTGATAATGCGGTGAAACTTGGCTTTTGCGTTGCACTATAAGTAATTCCGCCCTCGTGGGTTTTAACAAACTTTAGCAAGCGTGGCTCCATTACAACACCGCCATTTGCAATAGCACCGGTAAGCAGGCACATAGAAATCGGTGTTACTATGTCCTTGTACTGCCCAACGCCCGACCATGCAAGGTTGTAATCACGATTACTTTCTGTGTACGAGCCGGAATACGCAATTATATCCGAAAACAAAAACTCCCTGCCTATGCCTAAATCCTTAGCGGTTTTGTATAGATTTTTTGAGCCTATTACCAATGCTAATTTCGCAAACGTGCTGTTGCATGACTTAACAAAAGCTTCCTTTAGCGTTACTGTGCCATGCTCCTCGCCTTGAAAATCGATTAAGGTTAAGTATTCCTCTGTCAAATCGTCTTTGTCGATTTCTTTTGAATTGCCCAACAGCTTACCCGACTTCTTATCAAACAAAAGCTCGCCTGTGCATTCAAATTCCATATTTTCAACGCCCCTTATGTAGCGCAATGCCGCAACGGTTGTTACAATCTTAAATACAGAGCCTGGAACATACTGCCCCGAGGTAGTGCGGTTTATCATAGCACCGTCTTGCAGCTCAAGCTCCTTGGCTATATACTTTTCAACTTTTTTGGGGTCGAAATTAGGTGAAGATGTGGAAACAAGGATTTCTCCTGTCTTGTAGTTCATAACAATAATTGCGCCGTCTCTGCCGTCTAACTGATTGTAGGCATATTTGCAAAGTTCCGCATCAATAGTCAAAACGCAATCGTTACCCATGGGAGATTTACTGCTGTCTGCATTCTTTATCATTTCAAAAACATCCTTATCAAAGCCTAAAAGATGCTTAGCATAGAGTGCTTCAGCCCCCAATGTCTGCCCGAAATTATCCCCTACAATATGCGCAACCGAAAGTCTTAAACTTCTATCCGAATTATATTGCCGCATATTATCCGCATCGCTATACGCCAGCACAATTCCGTTCCTGTCCAAAATACTGCCTGCCACCACATTGCTTTTTTGCGTGCGAATCCTAATGTTGTATGGGCTTGAAAACCAACGAGAGCCATTCTTCCCCACAATATAAACCAAGTACGAGCTTAAAATGATAAACATACACAAAAATAGTGCGAGTAATGTTTTTATCAGATTTCTTGTGTTCATGTGCTTCCCTCCGCTTCTGCTCTGTACTTTTTGGAGTCCGCTGCAATTCCTTGCAAAAATCCGAAACTAATCATGCTTGCAATCATAGAGCTTCCACCAAAGCTTATAAAAGGCAATGTTATCCCTGTTAGCGGAATCAGCTTTATTACTCCGCCGATTATTATGAAGCTCTGCAGCGTTATTAGTGTTGTGCAACCAAGCGCAAAAAGCATCAAAAAGCGGTTTCTCGCATTTAAGGCTATTATTAAGCCACGAATTATAAATACAACATAGAATGCAATCAACAGAACCCCTGCGATAATGCCAAACTCTTCGCAAATCACCGCAAAGATGTAGTCGGTATGGTACGCAGGAATAACCTTTGCGCTTCCCAAGCCAAGACCCGAGCCGAATAATCCTCCACTCGCAATCGCCATAAGCCCCTGCACAATTTGATAGCCGCTACTGTCGTAGGTTATCCAAGGATTTTGCCAAACCTCAACCCTCAGCTTCACATGGTCGAAAAATCTATAGCTTAAAATCGCCCCCAATGCCCCCATTCCAAGCCCTGCAAGGGTTACGCCTAAGTTGCCTGTTGCCGCAAAATACATGATTAAGCAGGTAAGGGCTATTAGCATTGCTGCACCCAAGTCCTTTTCAACAACCAACAAAAAAACTATGATTATAGCGAATGACAAAGGCACTATTAGCTTTAGCAGTTTTGTTCTCGTATCTAAATAATGCGCCAACACGAAAGCGGTTGCAATTTTTACAAATTCGCTGGGCTGAAAGCTTCTGCCGCCTATAATAATCCAGTTCTTTGCACCACCGCTTTCCTTTCCTATTACAAGCAATGCCGCCATAATTGCAAGACTTCCAATAATAATAGGAATGGTTAGCTTTCGCATAGAACTATTAAACTTAACCGTTCCCATACACAAAAACATCAGCACAACGCCTATTCCAAGCATAAATAGCTGACTTTTTGCGTTTTTAGGACTCATTCGAAACTGAATCAACAGCCCCAAACCCAACAAAAATATGGTTGTTAAAAACAATGGTCTATCGAATTCCTTGAACATCGCAAGCATTAGCAAATATACGACAATAAACAGTGCAGACACTATGCTTCCAAATACAAAGGGTTCTGCGTCCATCCTTCCTTGAGAAAACGAAAGCAAGCAAAAGCCAAGCATAATAAACAGAATTATTATGATAAGCAATCTGTTTGCGCTGAAGCCCATTTTGATTTCATTCAATGTCTTCATCTATTTCCTCCGCACCGTATTCTAAAAACTCGTTATCGTCAAATAAATCCTCGTCGATTATGTCATCATCCTTGTTTATACTAATTCTAAAGCTAACTCGACCAATCTTTATAATGTCCTCGTCCAACAGCCTTGCATCCTGCCTGCCTATGGGGCTATCGTTCACAAATATTTGAAACCTTTCAGGTTCATAAGCCGAAATATACATGGTATCTTTTTTGAAAAAAACTGCGTGCTTAAGTGCTATCGAGCGTGATTTTAGCTGAATATCGCAAGTTCTACCCCTGCCAACGGTCGTTTTATGACCAATCTCGTAAATCGTGCCACGCTTTGACGGCGGCTCGATTATGTCTAACTGCACAAAAACCTTTTGACCAAGCTGCTTTTCCCAGAACCTATGCGTATTCCACTCTCGAATCGAAATGATAACAAGCCTAATGAGTATGTACGCCATTAGGATGACAAAAACATATCGCATAATAGTTGCTGCAATTGTGTATGCCTGTTCCATTTGTTCCTCCGTTTCCCATTATAACACTTTTTTTGAATTATTAATGCTTTCGATAAAGTTTGCAAAAAAAGATATAATTACGCTGATTTCTTCATATAGATAATTACCAAGCCGTTTGGAGGGATTATGCGTACCTGTAAAGTAAAATGTATCAAAAAAACAACCCTTTATAGAATTATCGGAGCTTTCGTTGTAGTTTTGTTCTGCGTTATTATGCTCATCATTTCAAAGCATAACGACTACCCAGAACCCATACCGAGCAACGAACCCGAACCCGTACCCCAATCACCCCTTGCATGCGTGATTTTAGATGCAGGGCATGGCGGCTTTGATAGGGGCGCAATAGGCATAGACTCAGGCATTGGTGAGGACGAAATAAACTTAGCCGTAACCCTACTAGTAAAAGCCGAGCTTGAAGCTAACAATGTAGAAGTAATCATGACCAGAAGCGATGGAAACGCACTTGCCAAAACAAAAAAACAGGACATGGCAATTCGTAAAACGCTAATTCAAAACGATAATTGCAGTGCAGTAATAAGCATTCACATGAACAAATTCAGAGATAGAAGCATTTCGGGTCCCATGGTTTTTTACATGAAAGGCTGTGAGGAGAGGGGCGGAGCGTTAGCCAACTTTGTAATTAGAACGCTTTGTGAGGAGATAGACCACCCTGTGCGCCGTTCAAACCCTGGCGATTACTTAATAGTGCGTGAAAGCTATGCACCTGCAATAATTGTTGAATGTGGCTTTTTGTCGAACTCATCTGACGAGAAAAAATTGTGCGACCCCTCTTATCAAGAAAAGTTAGCAAAGGGAATTGCAACGGGCATTTTGCAGTACCTATATAGCATTAAGCCATTAGAGCCTATGAGTTAGTTTGGAATAGGGATTAGAACTTAGAGCTTAGTAGTTTGCGTTGGGAATTCATTTGCGTGTTTTGCGGTTCTCGTTCGTATTCTATAACGTCTTAAAACCGCTTGCTCTAAGCAATCTATTCATAAATGCCAACCCTGCGCCGTGCTCGCTCAATGCTTCGCAAAGCACGATGTCGCAGCCTTCACAAGCCCGTAATGCGGAAAACAGCTTCTGACAGAACTCCTCTGGTTTACTTCGACTACCCAGCACAATTTGATTTCGCTTGCCATACAAAGCTTTGTTTTCCTCGCTGGCAAGTATTAGGCACCTTTTATCTGCATTAGTCCAATTATCATAGTGAGTTACAATCTTCTTTGCAATCTCGTCTTCGCTTCCATAAACCGCATACACCTGTGCATCAGGCGAATAATGTTTGTACTTCATACCGGGAGATTGCACTTCCTCGCCGCTTCCCAATGGATTCAATATGCTTTTTGACAACTGCACCTCGCCTATAACCTGCGCAATCATTTCAGGAGTTATCGCACCTGGTCGCAATATGGTAGGCGAGCCAATCAAGGACAACACCGTAGATTCAATACCCAGCTTACATTCGCCGCCGTCAAGTATCGCATCTATTTTCCCGTTCATATCGCTATAAACATGCTCTGCCTTTGTAGGGCTTGGAGTACCGGAAATATTTGCAGATGGTGCAGCAACAGGAACTTTAGCTGCTTT
>JAAZFD010000162.1 GCA_012511925.1 Clostridiales bacterium | reverse complement strand
TTATAGCTATTTCTGGATAGACATCATAACAGACAAAAATTAGTTCTACTCCAAATATTTTACGCGCTAACGAGGCTACATAAGGTAAAACGGGTGGGTTGGAATACACAATTAATAATTTGAATTTTCTGAATTCGAAAAATCTGAACATCACCGCTATAGTAAACGAGAAGTAATTAACGATACGTCCAAAAAAACGGCTTCGTTCAAGGTTTAAGTACCTTACTCTTTTGATATAGATTCCTTCTACATACTCCTTCACCGGTATGTTGTTTTTTTTATTATATTCTTTAGGAAAACCGCATATTACGTTAACACTAAAGCCTGCTTGTTTCAAGGCTTTTGCTGTATCAAACGGTAACGTTGCAGAAGAAACATATTCTGGATAAAAGAATTGACAAAGAAATAAAATGTCTTTTTTCTCTTTCACACCAAATCACCCATCACAATTCAGTTCTCATTATCGATTCTTCAAAACTGCACGCTTCATAATCTACCTCATATTCTGACATGCTCTTGTCATAAATCATGTCATCAAATAGCTTGTTAAACACATTGATATTTATTAGTCGTATAATTGTATTAAATAATTTTGTCATTACTATCTGTTTGCCATGTGCTTTTGAGATCAGTTCAACCATTTCACTTGTTCTAACATATTCAGCGTTTTGAGGAACAAAAATTCCACCCCATTTTTTGTCGATAAGTAGCTTTACGAATTCGGACAAGTTGTCAATGTAAATCATGCTCCGCTTATTATCGATATCAGGGAAAATTGGAGTTCGAAGCGCAAATTTAGCTAGTTTTTGATAATTGCCTTTGCAGTTTTTCCCATACACCATCGGCGGTCGCAGTAATGCTATTTTAAACATTTGATCTTGAAGTTCAATGATTAACTGTTCAGCTTCAAGTTTTGATTTTCCATAAGCATTAATTGGCTTTGTTGGTGTATCGACTTTAATAATGCCATTATGGATGCCATAAACGCTCATTGAACTCAGAAAAATAAATTGATCAACTCCATCTTGTTTCGCCTTCTGAGCAGTATCATAAGCCAAATCTCTGTTCACTCGATAATAAAGATGCTCATTTTCTCTCGTTTCTTTTATATGCGCAATTCCAGCCACGTGAAAAACTACATAGTATGGTGAAAAATCATGATCTCTCCAAGTCTCATTTTGCATATCAATCGTATGAATCTGATATTTATCAGGTTCTTTCATCAGCCATTTCTCAACTGACGTCCCAATATAGCTGTCTTTACCTGTGATCAAGATTCTTTTCATTTGATCTCTATTTCCTTTTGATTGTCATCTGTGTGAGTTTTGTTTTTGATAACGCCTGTCCCGCCTTCAACAACACCATCAGATTTAAAAACACTGAGGATCGTTTTGTAAAAACATAAAAAGTCCATGAGAAATCCGATTCTTTTAACGTATGCTCCATCAAGTTTGGCTTTGTCTGCAATTTCAAGTTCATCTCGCCCATTAATCTGAGCCCATCCTGTCAGGCCGACCGGCACATCGTTGGCGTTGTACTTATCTCTCTCTTCAATCAGATCAAACTGATTCCAAAGGGCTGGGCGCGGGCCGACAATACTCATGTCGCCTTTTAGAATATTGATGATTTGAGGCAACTCATCTAGACTTGTCTTTCTGAGAAACTTACCAACTTTTGTAATCCACTGATCAGGATTTTCCAGAAGATGAGTCGGTGTATCCTTTGGTGTATCCATTCGCATGGTTCGAAACTTCAGAATATAAAAATATTTTTTGTGTCTGCCAACTCGTTTCTGTTTAAACAAAACAGGGCCTTTGGTGTCTAGTTTAATCGCAATTGATAAAATTGCATACACAGGTGACAATACGATTAACGCAAGAATTGACAGTATAAAATCAAATAGT
>JAAZFD010000161.1 GCA_012511925.1 Clostridiales bacterium | reverse complement strand
TAGCACTTGGTCGTGCAGTATTGATTGACCCAGAGTTTGTGCCTAAGCTAAGAGACGGAAGGGAATCCGAGATAAACTTAAGCGTTGAGGGGCGACTTAACAAGTTAGCGTTCTCAAAGCCACTACTCGACTTTTGGCAAATGGAGAATACTCCCCTGCCCCCATTAAAGGGTTTGACATACTAAACTAATACATTACGCTAAAGTAATCTTTGAAAAGCCTCATGTAATTCATGGGGCTTATTGATAACTAATACTTACAATTATATAATTCTTATGTTATTATCTTAGTAGCAGTAAAGGGAGGAAGTCATTATGTACAACGAACTAAAGAGAATAATCAATAGCAGTAACAGAATTGTTTTTTTCGGTGGAGCTGGTGTTTCGACGGAAAGCGGAGTGCCAGATTTTCGTTCGCAAAATGGACTTTATGAGGCAGTACAAGAATTCGGTCGTTCGCCCGAGGAAATGCTTTCATATAGTTTTTTTATTAGTAACACAGAGACATTCTTTAATTATTACAAGAACAATCTAATCTACACCGATGTCAAACCAAACAATGCACATTTTGCTTTGGCAAAGTTAGAGAGCCAAGGGAAACTCACTTCTGTTGTTACTCAAAACATTGACGGACTTCATCAGATGGCAGGGAGTCGCAGGGTTCACGAGCTACATGGCTCTGTTATGAAAAATTACTGTATGAGTTGCAATGAAAAATACAACCTTGATTACATTCTCAATCTCAAAAACTGCATTGATGATAATGGTAAAAAATCACATATTCCCTATTGTAATAAATGTAAAGGAATAGTGCGACCCGATGTTGTGTTATACGAAGAAACATTAAAGCAAAGCATAATAGCGGCAGCTATAAAGGACATTTCACAAGCCGATACGCTTATTGTGGGTGGAACATCCCTTGTGGTTTATCCTGCCGCAGGGCTAATAGACTACTTTCGTGGGAAAAATATAGTCTTGATTAACAAGTCGAAAACACAGTACGATTACAAGGCATCTTTGGTAATCAACGATTCGATTGGCAAAGTATTGGGAGAATGCCTGTTGAACGAGGAGTAAGGGATATGGAAGACAGAATTTGCTATATAGTTGGAGCAGGTGAAAATTATGGTTTAGACTTTGTTCCGCTATTAGGTGATTATGTAATAGCCGCAGATGGCGGATTGAAGCATTTAGAGCAAAATGGCATCCATGCTGATTTGGTTATTGGAGATTTTGACACATTGCAATACGAACCGATTCATCCTAATGTAATTGCTTTAAACAAGGTAAAGGACGATACAGACACTTTGGCTGCTGTTCGTGAGGGTATTAACAAAGGCTATTTAGTCTTTCATATTTATTGCGGCATGGGGGGTAAAATTGAGCATACCCTCTCAAATATTCAAGTGCTTGGATTTTTGTCGCAGCAAAATATTACAGGCTTTCTGTTTGGGAATAATTGTGTAGTAACGGCAATCACAAACGGTGAATTAGAGTTTTCGAGCGATGCTTGCGGAAACATATCTGTGTTTTCATTTTCCGAAAAATCAACAGGAGTTCATCTCAAAGGGCTTAAATACGAGCTTGATAACGTAACATTAACGAATACATTCCCAATCGGTGTCAGTAATGAGCTTGTTGGGAAAGATAGTGTTGTTTCGGTTACGGAGGGTACAATACTTGTCGTTTTTCCGAAAGGTGCACTAAATACGAAATTAAATATAAGGAGGATACTATGAAGAGGATTAAAATTTTAGCGATTGTTGGCTCTTTACGAAAGGATTCGTACAATCGACAACTGGCATTGATGGCACATGATATAGTGGGAGACAGAGCAGATTTTTCGATACTCGAATATAGTGATATTCCTATGATGAATCAGGATATTGAGTTTCCTGCACCCGAATCCATTAAGCGCATTCGTGATGAAGTATTGTCAGCCGATGCATTATGGCTATTTACTCCCGAATACAACCATTATTTCCCTGGGGTTTTGAAGAACCTGTTAGACTGGCTATCCCGTCCAGTAGGCGAAAATCAACCTCCATTGCTTGCAAATAAGCCTACTGCAATAAGCGGCATTACTCCTGGTATGTCTGGAACTGCAATAGCACAAGACCATTTGGTTACGCTAATAAGCTTATTGAATATGGATGTAATGAATATGCCAAGGCTTACGATTCCAAACGCTATGAAGCAGTTAGATGATGACGGAAAGCTAATTCTTCAAAAGAGCAAAGGCTACTTGGAGAAACAAACTGATGCGTTTATAGATTATGTGCAAAGTCGTGTGTAGGAAAAATAATAAGCACCTTGACCAAGCACAAGCAATTAGGGTAAAATAAGGTATGGATTATATAAAAGAATTATTGATTAGTTTTGATATGCCCGAAAACTTAGCGGCTACTTTGTCTGTAATAATAGCCATCATTTTGATTGCCCTACTCTGCGTTGTGGCTAACTTTATTACTAAAAAAATCATACTTCGCCTAGTAGCACATGTAATAAAGAAAAATAACTCAAAATGGGGAAAGATTTTTGCAGAGCGCAAGGTTCTACACAACCTTTCTCAAATCGTACCTGCTATTATAATCTATTACTTTGCCCCAGCATTTCCAAGGTTCACGATTTGGATAGAGAAGATTGCCCTGTTTTATATCTTTGCTGTAATCATGTTGTTCTTGAATGCGCTTTTGAATGCGGCAAACGACATTTATCAAGAGTTCGAGGTTTCAAAAACAAGACCGATAAAGGGATTAACTCAAGTTCTAAAAATTATTATCTTTATCGTTGGAGGAATTGCACTTATTTCTATTCTTATAGACCAAAATCCTCTTGTTGTTATTGGCGGTCTGGGTGCGTTGTCTGCAGTGCTTTTGCTGATATTCAAGGATTCAATATTGGGATTTGTTGCAGGAATACAGCTTGCATCTAATGATATGATTCGTGTAGGAGATTGGATTGAGATGCCTAAATACAATGCAGATGGAGATGTAATCGACATTGCATTAAACACTGTAAAGGTTCGAAATTGGGATAAAACGATTACCACCGTTCCAAGCTATGCGTTCATATCTGATTCGTTTAAAAACTGGAGAGGTATGCATGAAGCAGGCGGCAGGCGTATAATGCGTGCTGTATATATCGATACAACGAGCATACAATTCTGCTCTGATGAAATGCTTGAACGCTTCAAAAAAATACATTACCTTACCGACTATATAATTGCAAAAGAAAAAGAAATTGAGCAGTACAATGTTGAGCAT
>JAAZFD010000019.1 GCA_012511925.1 Clostridiales bacterium | reverse complement strand
CATAAACCTATAGAAGAATGTTAGAAGTAGAACTCTAATATGGCTTCCGTCAACATCTGCATCTGTCATACAAACTATTTTGTGATAGCGTAGCTTTGTTACATCAAACTCTACGCCCATGCCGCCGCCGAATGCGGTTATCTTAGACTTTATTTCGTTGTTGGCTAAAATTCTATCCATGCGCGTTTTTTCAACGTTAAGGATTTTACCCCTAAGCGGCAGTATGGCTTGGAATTTTGGGTTTCTGCCCTGCTTTGCACTTCCGCCAGCCGAATCTCCCTCAACTATGTATATTTCGCACAGTGCAGGGTCTTTTTCAGAGCAGTCCGCCAACTTGCCTGGTAATGAAGTGGAATCAAGCGCAGTTTTTCTTCTGGTTAAATCCCTTGCCTTTCTTGCCGCATCCCTTGCCCTTGCAGCAAGCACGCATTTTTCGATAATAGCCTTTGAAATATTAGGGTTCTCCTCTAAGAACTCTAATAGCTTTGAAGCTACAGCCGAATCAACAAGCTGACGAATATCTGCGTTGCCCAATTTTGTTTTTGTTTGCCCCTCGAACTGGGGGTCAATTAGCTTTACACTAACTATTGCGGTTAAGCCCTCACGAATATCATCGCCCGAAAGCTGTGGGTCTTGCGGCTTAATTAGGTTACGACTCTTTGCGTAGTCGTTTATTATGCGAGTTAAAGCGGTTTTGAAGCCTACCAAATGACTGCCGCCCTCTATGGTTGAGATATTGTTTGCGTAGGTGTATATGCCGTCATAGTTAAAAGAATCGCTGTACTGCATTGCAATTTCTACAAATGCGGTTTCGTTGCCGTCTTCGTCTAATCTGTTTGCAAAGAAGTAGATAGGCTCTGCGTGTATGGGGTCTTTGGACTTGTCGAGATATTTTACGAACTCTACAATACCGCCCTCATAGCAAAAAGTTTGCTTTTCACTTTCTTCGCCCCTCTCGTCTATTATGGTAATGTTCACACCCTTGTTCAAGAAAGCAAGCTCTCTCATGCGTGATGAAATAAGCCTAAAATCAAAATTAACCTCATCGAATATTTTCGCATCGGGCAGGAATGTAACGCTTGTGCCTGTATCGCTCTCATCGCATTTGTCGATAACCTTCACATCGCTTTGAGGGTCGCCGTAATGGTATTCCTGTTTATACACATTGCCATCACGCTTTATTATTGCAACCAAATTTTCGCTTAGCGCATTAACAACGCTAACACCTACTCCATGAAGTCCGCCCGAAACCTTGTAGCCGCTACCGCCAAACTTTCCGCCTGCGTGGAGAATGGTTAGCGAAACTTCCAAAGCACTTTTGCCTGTTTTTTCGTGTATGTCAACAGGAATTCCCCTGCCGTCATCTGTTACGGTTACGGAATTGTTCGCATGGATGGTTATCGTTATGTTTTTACAATAACCGCCTATGGCTTCGTCAATCGAGTTGTCAACCAACTCTGTTACTAAATGATGCAAGCCCTTTGTGTCGGTAGATCCAATATACATACCCGGGCGCTTTTTAACGGCTTCAAGCCCTTCAAGCACCTGAATTTGCGAAGCATCATAATCTTGATGATTACTCATTTATAAATTTTCCTTTCAGTTTATACTAAATCTTTAATTAAAACCAATACATCTTTACGGTCTTTTTGCCCCAAAGGCTATGTCGCCCTCAATCAATGTAGCTGCCGGCTACAACTCATTCGTGCTCCTTGCCTTGAGCCAAAAATTCTCGAAAATTCTGCACTGTTCTCAATCAAGAATTAGTATTAGTTTATTTGTTCTATATTTCCTGCTACACAATGGAACAGCGTGAAATCGGCATTAACCATTTCCGCTAAAGCCTCCTTTGCGCAGGTAATTAAGCATTGACAATCGCTTACAGACTGTAAAAGCGCATCGCATCGCCTTTCGTCTAACTCTGAAAACACATCGTCTAACAACACAACAGGCTTTTCTCCGCTTAGGCTTTCGATTAAGGAGATTTCGCTTAATTTCATGGCCAAAGCTGCTGAACGCTGTTGACCTTGGCTTGCAAAGCTCTTTGTGTCCTGTGAATCGGTTCTGAACACAAGGTCGTCTTTATGAGCGCCTATGCTGGTGTGTCCACGCT
>JAAZFD010000018.1 GCA_012511925.1 Clostridiales bacterium | reverse complement strand
TAACTTCTAAGTTTTGTTGAGCCGAATAGTTGTTTCCGCATTTGGGACAGAAAGCATATGTGTTATATGTTCTATTCTTGTTTACTTCGAAAAGCTTCCAGCCGTTAATCCATAGCTGAAGTATTCCAAGATAATAAAGCGATAGAATATACTTCAGTCCAAATGCAGGAGTACGCAGACTTATTGTTGAATTTTGCTTCTGGTTTATCAATAGCGCATCGTCTGAACCACAATACGGACAGTGAACTCCACTTTTGATGATTGAAGAACCGTTTAAGATTTCCATTTTTATACCTCATTCAATTTTGAATTTGTATTTGATTAGTATACAATAAGTAAATAATAAGCTATTCGACATATTTCGTCAACCATAATTTATACAAAATGTTGCAATGTTTCAAGTTTTAAATAAAAACTGCCCGCAAATCATCTGCTTCACGGGCAATCTCGAAAAAATACTAATTACATACACTTTACTATCCGTGCCGTATCCTGTGCTATAACCATTTCTTCGTCTGTGGGAATTACAAATACACGTACCTTGCTTGACTTCTTCGAAATATCAACCACTTCGCCACGCTTACAAGTCATATTATACTCGAAATCAGGCTCAACATGCAAGAATTCCAAACCTTCAAGCACAAGCTCACGAACTCGCCTGTCGTTCTCACCAACACCTGCTGTGAAAACTATCGCATCAAGTCCGCCCATTGCACAGGCATAAGCGCCTATGTACTTTTTAACCTTGTATGAGAAGGTCTTTAATGCTGTCGCCGCTTGCTCGTTTGTATTTTCTGCATCTGCTAAATCTCTGAAATCGGAAGAAATTCCCGAGATTCCATAAACTCCGCTTTCCTTGTTCAGATAATTAGTAATGCCTGCTATAGCAAGATTAAGCTTTTCCATTACATATGTAACGATTGCAGGGTCAATATCGCCACAGCGAGTACCCATAGGAACGCCCTCTAAGGGTGTAAAGCCCATTGAAGTATCTATGGATTTTCCGCCGTCAACAGCACAAATAGATGAGCCATTACCCAAGTGGCAGGTAACAATCTTCGTTTGCTCTATTGGTTTTCCTAACAATTCAGCGGCTTTCTTCGAAACATAGTAATGAGATGTACCATGGAAGCCGTATCTTCTTATCATCAAATCGGAGTATGCGGAATAGGGTAATGCGTATAGATAAGCCTCTTTTGGCATTGTCTGGTGGAATGCAGTATCGAATACTCCAACCATGGGAACATCGGGCATAAGCTCACGAAACGCACGAATGCCTGTTAGGTTTGCAGGATTGTGCAAGGGTGCTAAGTCTGTTAAGCTGTCAATAACTTCTATAACCTCATCGTTTATAAGAACGGATTTTGCGAACTTTTCGCCGCCATGAACTACTCTATGCCCAACTGCGTCAATCTCTTTTAGCGATTTTATAACGCCTGTTTCCTTATCTTCAAGAGCAGCTAACACAAGCCTTATGCCCTCTGTATGATTAGGAATAGGT
>JAAZFD010000160.1 GCA_012511925.1 Clostridiales bacterium | reverse complement strand
GGTTGCCGCACCGCACTTCACCCCAACAGCGAGGAATGGTCGCCGCTATCGCCCTCTGTACTTTATCCAATAAGTAAAGGTTGCCGCACCGCACTTCACCCCAACAGCGAGGAATGGTCGCCGCTATCGCCCTCTGCACTTTTCGCCAACAGCGGGTAAATTGCCGCAATTCTCAACTCAAATCAATCCCCGTATATTCCTTAAAGTTATTTACCAACAACTGTATTTGCAAGCGGATAGACATATCGTTTCGCCGCTCTATTGCCGAATTAAGCGAACTGATACTCTGATTCAAAAGCCTTATTTGTTCTTCGGAAAGTCCACTGTCGGGCTTATCAATATGTTCTTGAACCTTTGTTATCAAAGCACGTGCAGATTCAATAAGCTCGTTTAATGCAGCTTCGGGGTTGCCCTGCTGGTGCCTTCTGCAAAAATACCCCGCCCCTGTAAACGTAGTAATAGGCTCATCGGTGAAAATTACATTCTTAAAAATCTGTCTTAAATATGACGAATGATAATGCATAAACGGCGAGGCTTTGCTTATCAGCACATAGGATTTAATAGTAGTGTTAGGGCAATTAGGTGTTGCAATCTCCTGTGTATCGTTGCAGGTAGGCAAGAGTATATGCATATCGCAAGTGGCTTTGGGAGCGTTCTCCTTTGTAAACCAATCCGTAACAGGCTTATGGTCGGCATCTGCATGGCAAGCATCAGTAGCCAACAAACCAGAAACCGAGCAAACCGTTCTTCTAACAAGCCCTAAGGATTCTGCTGTAACATCTAATATCGGCTTATCCTCTAAGCCATCATGTATGCGCTCCATATAGTTTTTGAACAAGGGAGCGGCATAGCGTCCGCCAGTTGCCGAGCTTCTAAGCACGTTTTGCGGATAGTCATGCCCAATCCAAACCGATGAAGCATAGTAGGGTGTAATTCCCGAAAAGCATACGGAAGAATAATCCGAGTTCGTACCCGTTTTTCCTGCAACCGTCATTCCCGGAATCCTCGCCCTTGTGCCTGTTCCGGAGGAAACTACATCCTTCATCATATCCGCAAGCAGAAATGCCGTTGATTCGGAAAATACCCTATGCGTATCCCTTACGGTTGCGGCATCAAGAATAACTCTGCCGTCTGCATCTGTAACCTTTGTGAACGAAAGTGGCTCGTTATATACGCCGTTGTTCGCTATGGTTGCAAATGCGGCTGTCATCTGAATGGGGGTAATGCCGGTAGTACCCAAAGCAAGCCCGGGACCGTCTGCGTTAATGTTTGATTCGGGAATCCCAAGGTTAATTAAATATTCTTTCGACTTCTCAATTCCCACATACTCCATTAAAATCCTTGCGGCAACAACGTTTAGAGATGAACGCACACCTCTTCTAACGGTTACTACATTTATTTCCGTATCACCGAGAGAGGGATAACCCCTTTCGGTGTCCCAACCCTTTATAGAACCAGGAATATTGTATGCAATAGAAGCAGGCGATAAGCCCATATCGAGTGCAGGACCATATACCGCAATAGGCTTTATGGAAGAACCAACCTGCAATGCACTCATATATGCCCTGTTCCATAGCTTTTGCTGATTAGGGCGGTCTCTGCCACCTACAAGCGCAACAATATTGCCTGTGTTATGGTCGATAATAACCGCCGCAGCTTGTGGCTGAACAATTTTTGTTATCGAGCCGTCGGGGTTCTCCTGCTCAAGCACTGATGCAGATGACTTTCGAAGCTCGGGGTAGTTATCGTAATTCTCAACCTCATACTCAAGAATTTTCTGAATTTCGGTGTCAACCGTTGTGTATATGCTGTACCCGCCTGTGCGTATTTCGGCTTCAATAATGCTTCTGTTGGATTTAGTGTCGATAAGTCCACGCTGTTGAAGCATATTTGTTACTACATCGTATAACGCATACTCTACAAAGTATGCCATGTCGTATATGCCCTCTTTATCGGAAGCCTCAACTATTGTAACAGTGTCGGAAAGCGTAGTGTTTTTCTGTTCAAGCGTAATAAAGCCTGCATCATACATATCCAATAGCACCCTGTCGGTCCTTGCATTCGTGCGCCACATGGCATTTTCGCCTGTTTCCTCATCTATACGCTCAAAGGTGTTAAGCCTTGGGTTGAATCCGTTTGGTTTTTGAATCATACCTGCCAACATGGCACATTCTCTAATAGTCAATTCGCTTAATTCTTTGCCGAAATAGTCCTTTGTCGCAGACTTCACACCGTAGTTTTGTCCGCCCAAATAGACTTGATTGAGGTACGCTTCTAAGATTGCGTCCTTGTCGGTAATCTTTTCAAGCTCAATGGCGAGGTATGCCTCTTGAATCTTTCGCTTGTAGGATTGCACATCGGTTAATATT
>JAAZFD010000159.1 GCA_012511925.1 Clostridiales bacterium | reverse complement strand
GCACTATACAGTTTTCAAGGTGCATTTGCCGCATCCACGCTTTCTCGTTCGTTCGGGTCAACCCCTTGTGAACCCTCCGCTTTTGCGACAGCTTTGTTATGATACCCCATATAATTTTGTTTGTCAACACTTTTTTTAAAGTTTTTTGCACTTTTTTCGTGGAGAAATTTTTAACAAGAATTATTAAAATCCATTTTCATGTGAAATTACTAATTTTTTGCTTTGCAATCACAATTTCTTGGTGTATAATTACAATAATTGAAAGGTAACTAGGAAATGGAGCCGATTAAGAGATTGATAGCTATTCTTAGCCTTGCTATGTTGATATTAACTAGCATTAAGGCACAATCAAGCGGCTGTTACTACGCAATTTACCATTTGAGCGACATTAACGGAACTAATCTTCCCCGATGCAGTTGCTATAGTGTCAGCAATAGGCTAATAGGAGGAAAAAATTATGAAAAAAATTGCTTTGTTTTTTGCATTTATACTTGTTGTTACAAGTATTTTGCCTGCTGTTTCACAAGCCAAAGAAGAATATGTAACTTTAAACTTTAAGGCTGAGCTATCTAATCCGTTTGGAGAGCTTGAGGGGTTCGGGCTTTTAAAAGAGGTTGTGTCTGGCAGAATCGATATGGAATTTTCATATAAGATTCCGAAAACACTTCTCCCTTTTACTATTAGTAAGGAAGAAATACCCGAAGTCGTAATCCCCCAAGGCTCAAACGGCATTACCTTTGATGGTTGGGATATTGACCCCGAAGGTTATGCGGTTACGGAGGGTATAACATTTACAGCTAAATTCTCAAACGAGGATACATTTCCCGTTACTTTTTGCGCCAAGGGTGTTGCGACTTCCATCAGCGAAGATAGACCAATAAACCTTTACTGGTTTGGTTGTTTTGAAAGTGCAGCATACACAATAGTAGTGACTAACGGGTACGAACTGCAGGAAGCGGATATACCAACGCCTCACTATAACCCCGGTTTTCAAGCCGATTGTTTGGGTTGGGATGTTGAACCAATAGGTCAGATAATTACCGAAGCCACAGTATTTACAGAATGGTATTACCCATTGTGCCATGTTTTCTTTTTTAATACTTATACAGGCAAAGCAAGTGATCAGTATGTACGGGTAGATGATGATGCTGTGCCGCCGGAAGCGGACGAAGTGGATGGCTATATTTTCTACGGCTGGGATAAGCCATATACGGGCGTTACTGAGCATACCTTGTATATTTATGCCGTTTATTACGCTTACGGCGATGCAAATACGGACAG
Source organism: Clostridiales bacterium (assembly GCA_012511925.1). Lineage (GTDB taxonomy): Bacteria > Bacillota > Clostridia > Christensenellales > CAG-138 > DUPG01. Next base: position 851 of record JAAZFD010000159.1, on the reverse strand, counting down.
CCTAATAAATACGGGCGATGCTGTCACGATACTCAAATCTGTAAATGGTATTTGCGAGCTAACAGAGATGCAAGAAAGGCTTGCCGACATTAACAATGACAGTGTTGTAAATACAGGGGATGCAGCCGCCTTGCTGATTCAGCTCGTGGGAAATGGGAACAAAGTAGGGATACAACAAAAAGCATACTGTCAAGTATTTTGCGGTGTGCTTTTATGATTTGCAAATTGTGGATGATTATATATGAAATTCAATAAAATAATTCTTGCAATCGTTTTTTGGTTATGCTATACTGTCCCTTGTCGAGCGGGAATAGCTCATTCGGTAGAGCGTCGCCTTGCCAAGGCGAAGGTGGCGGGTTCGAGCCCCGTTTCCCGCTCCAAGCTAGACAATTAGCGGATTATGCGGATGTAGTGTAATGGTAACACATTAGCCTTCCAAGCTGAGGTAGTGGGTTCGAGTCCCATCATCCGCTCCATACGCACCCTTAGCTCAGCTGGCAGAGCACCTGACTCTTAATCAGGGTGTCCGGGGTTCGAGTCCCCGAGGGTGTACCACGAGAAAAGCCTGTAAACATTTTAGTTTGCAGGCTTTATTCTATATGTATTAACGCTGTAAACGATGGCAACTCGATAGCAACTTACCGTTTTCTTTGTATTCACCCTCACGAAAAGGAGTCGCATATATGCACGACACAACTTTCAGAAATTAGAAGGGACTTTTGCCCCTATTGTTAGTCAATTCTGAACAATTCGGTCAAGTATCGCAACCGCATCGCCAGTATTGACCAGTTGATCATCGTTTAAATCAGCCGCTTCAATTTGCAGTTCTTCAAGCTTAACACTTCCTATAG
>JAAZFD010000158.1 GCA_012511925.1 Clostridiales bacterium | reverse complement strand
TGTGTAGGGGAGGATTCTATATCCTCCCGTTCTATTATATGTGTAGGGGAGGATTCTATATCCTCCCGTTCTATTATATGTGTAGGGGAGGATTCAATATCCTCCCGTTCTATTATATGTGTAGGGGAGGATTCTATATCCTCCCGTTCTATTATTTGTGTAGGGGAGGATTCTATATCCTCCCGTTCTATTATATGTGTAGGGGAGGATTCTATATCCTCCCGTTTTTATTTGTGTAGGGGAGGATTCTATATCCTCCCGTTCTATTATTTGTGTAGGGGAGGATTCAATATCCTCCCGTTCTATTATATGTGTAGGGGAGGATTCTATATCCTCCCGTTTTTATTTGAAAAAAGTAATGGGGTTTGGGGCAAAGCACCAACAAAAACAAAAAAATCGTGCCTTCGTTCCCTCGTGCCTCTGTAACCTAAAGCGTAAGCATAGTTGACGCAAACATAAAGTAAATCAAAAGCGCCATCGCATCCACAATCGTCGTAATTATAGGACTTGCCATAACCGCCGGGTCAAGACCGATTTTGTCTGCCAATATGGGCAATGTGCAGCCTATCAGCTTTGCCATAAAAACATCTATAACAAGTGTAATACACACAACAAACGCTACTAAAACACCAAGTCTGTCAATTATCATAATCCTTGCAAAGTTAAACACCGCAAGCGTTAATCCGCACAAAAGCGCAACCCGTGCCTCTTTCCAAATGATTCGAAGCATATCCGAAAAATGAATTTCCCTCAAAGAAAGTCCTCGAATAATGGTTGTGCAAGCCTGGTTAGAAGCGTTTCCGCCTGTGTCCATAAGCATGGGAATAAACATCATCAGCGCTGGCAAGGCTTTCAATGCGCCCTCGTACTTCGCTATAATCAATCCTGTAAATGTTGCGGAAAACATTAAGAACAACAGCCATGGCACTCTTGTTTTCCACAGTGTAACAACATTTGTTTTCAAGTATGGACGGTCGGAGGGAATAACAGCCGCCATCTTCGAGATATCCTCGGTTGTTTCGTCCGTCATAACATCGATAGCATCGTCAACGGTTACGATTCCCACAAGCCTGCGCTCGTTATCTACTATTGGAATCGCCAACAATCCGTACTTTTTGAACATGTGCGCAACAATTTCTTTGTCCTCATGCGTGTATGCAGAGATTATGTTTGATTCCATAATATCCTCTAAAATTTTGTCCTCATCCATAAGTATAAGACTTCGAATAGAAACATAGCCCAACAGCCTTTTATCGCGCGTTACATAGCAGGTGTTGATTGTTTCCTTGTCAAGCCCTGTACGCCTTATGTGCTTTATTGCATCAAAAACGGTCATTTCGGGGCGCAGATTCACGAACTCGGTCGTCATAATACTGCCTGCACTGTCCTCGGGGTATTGTAAAATCTCGTTTATCAGCTTTCGAGTGTCGGGGTCTGCCTGCATGAGAATACGCTTTACAACATTTGCTGGCATCTCCTCAACAATGACAACAGCATCGTCAACAAATAGCTCGTCAACAACCTCTTTTAGCTCTCTGTCGGAAAAGCCCTTGATTAGCAGCTCTTGGGAATCGAAATCCATCTCAACAAAGGCTTCTGCGGCTAATTCCTTCGGAAGTAGCCTAAAAAGGCGCGGCAACGTTTCCTTGGGCATTTCCTCAAGTAATGCCGCAACGTCAACAGCGTTCAGGTTAATAAGCTCGTTGCGTAAAGCCGCATAGCTTTTTGAATCGAGTAGTTCCTCAATTTTTTCTACAAGTGAATTTAAGTTTAGCATTTGCTCTCCTCCTATAAAAAATGTAAATAGGAGCAAGCACAACTCGTCAATCTATAGATATGCATGGTAAAAAATGCGCATATCGTCCATGACCGCTTGTGCCGCTACTACTGCTTGCGTCCATTTCTTACCACCTCTCTGAATTATTATTACCCTTGACTAAAAGGGCATACCCGCATAGGGGAATATGTAATGAGCGGAAATTTTGCCTTAGTTATGTAATCCTTAGGCAAAATATTTTCTCACTGAATGAGTATATCCCTAATTTTATATTATGTCAACTTTTTATTTTTGCTCGTAAGCAATAGCAAAGTAATTCCCTTCCGCAAAAAAGTGTTTCGCCTTATCCGGTATGCAAATTACTTTTCTTCGTAAACATTGCGAATTACACGAAATTTCCTGTTCCCTTCCGCAAACATCTCGTTGAAATAGCTTGCCTTTTCGCTTGTTTCAAAAAGCATTCCCCATTCATTCGCCTTACGCCTTCTTGAGCGGTTAAGCATTACTATATCCTTTACAAGATAGCGTTCGCCGTTTTTGTCCTCTATGTAATCGCCAATGTTTAGCGCTAAGTTCTCGAAATCACGCAAAAACTCCGCAAGCATTCCAGAATTGGGGTAGTAGGTTGCTTGCTTGCCTTCCTTTATGAATACATACTCGTTGTCGGGCTTCTCCTTGCCTGTATGAATACTATTTAGGCAGTTGTGTTGCCATTCACGCTCTGCACGAACATTTGTACCTGCACTCTTTGCCGCTTGTGCCGCATACATAGAGCATGAAATCGCATGGGTAGGAACATGGGTTGTTGCCGCCGCATGACCACAAGCACGTGCCGCAGCGTAGGCTTCTGCCGTTCTCGACTTCCTCGCCGATGCATGAGCCGCAGACGCTAACTTTCTTACGTCCCACATCATCATATTTCCGTCTAACCATGCTTCGCAGCCCTCTACTGCGTGTCTTGGGCGCAAATCATGGGGGCTGTCTGCCTCATAATACGGTAGCACTCGCAAGGCGCATTCACAGCACCATCTCACAAGCTCCTCGTGCGTACATTTTTCTGATAGCTCTAATATCTCCTCTTTGAGATAATGAACATAATATCTTGCTTCTGCCATAAGTTCAAGCCTTTCACTTTTTATCCATTACTTATTTTACACTATAAATTCCGTTTTGTC
>JAAZFD010000157.1 GCA_012511925.1 Clostridiales bacterium | reverse complement strand
GATTTCAACCTCGTCAAGATTAACTATTATGGGTTGCATCGTGGAATTTTCGGATTGCAATCTTATCTTGTCTTTTTCTTGGTAAAAGCGCTTGCAGGTTGCAGTATCGCCATTTACCCTAACTACCGCAATATCGCCATTATGAACGGTTAGCGCATTGTTTACGATTATCATATCGCCATGCATTATGCCTATGTCTATCATACTTTCACCACGAACAGACAGCATAAAAACCTCGTTTTCCCTTGCTCCATGCAGCATACCCTTTGGAAGATTGAACGTATCAACCGTATTTTCTATTGCGCTAATTGGCATACCTGCCGCAACATCACCTATTAGCGGAACAGAAATTGAGCTATCGCTTGCACTATTGCATAATGCGATTGCTCGCCTTGTGGAAGGGGTATATTTGATTCGCCCCGCTTCGGTTAGCTTTTTTAGGTTCGTATGCACAGTGGATGTTGATTTAATATTCAGCCCTGCACAAATTTCCCTAACGGTTGGCGGAAAAGAATTCTCATCGATATAATCTTTTAAGAACTCTAAAATGCGTAATTGCGTTTTGGTTAAACCTTCAGCTTTTCTTCTCATTTTCTTACACCTCCAAGACTATAAGAGGATATTATCACATATTTTGTCAATAAGCAAACATTTTTTCTTTTAAATTTTCCCTTGATTTGTCGAACTATTCTGCTTGCATAAATTGTTAAACGCTGGTAACATAAAGCCATGAACAATAAACGATTATTAGTAATAAACGGAGCAAACCTAAATCTCACTGGAACGCGAGAGAAAGAGGTTTACGGAAGCACAAGCCTACAAGAAATTGAGGCGGAATTAGTGCGCTTAGGTAAAAAGCACGATGTTGAAGTCGCTTGCTTTCAAAACAATATTGAGGGTGAAATCATAAATGCATTGCATGAGGCAAGGGGCAAATTCGATGGTGTTATTATAAACGCAGGCGCATGGTCGCATTATTCGTATGCTATTCGTGATGCGATTGTGGCAAGCGAGATAAAAACAATCGAGGTGCATATATCTAACATTTTTGCGAGAGAAGAATTTAGGCGAACAAGCGTTCTTTCTCCCGTTTGCGTTGGCTCAATCGTAGGTTTTGGTGCAAAATCGTACTATTTAGCATTAAGATACTTTTTGGAGGGATACAATGTTTGAATCTTTTAATTTTTTCATGCCAACAGAGGTTTTTTTCGGTAGAGGAATACTAAAAAGCAAGGCAAAGCACATGAAAAAGTTGGGTTGTAGGGCTTTTGTGGTTACAGGCGCAAACTCGGGCAGGCTTTCGGGTGCTTTAGCAGATTGCGAAAACGCATTGAAAGAGTTAGATATTGCTTACAAGGTTTTTGAGGGGATAGAAAATAATCCAAGCGTTGAGCAATGTATGGAGTTGGGCAAAACAGCAAAGGCTTTCAGCGCTTCTTTCATAATTGGAATTGGCGGCGGCTCTCCTTTGGATGCTGCAAAAGCGATTGCTGTGCTTGCTAAAAACGATATTTCGACAGATGAGCTTTTTTTAGGCAATTACTCAAACGAAGTATTACCCATAGTGGCGATTCCTACAACATCGGGAACAGGTAGCGAGGTTACTCCATGGTCGGTGCTTACACTTCATGATGTGCAAACCAAGCGTGGTTTCGGAAACAAAAATACCTTTCCAATTATTTCTTTCGTGGACCCTGCATATACTGATAATCTACCAAAGGATGTTACAATCAACACCGCCTTAGATGCCTTTACACATTGCTTTGAGAGTTTTATTTCGCTTAAAGCCTCAACATTAACGGATGCTTTGAACATACACGCATTGAAGTTATTCGGAGAATGTAAAGACGCTTTGTTGAACGGTGATTTTGACGGTATTCGTGATAAGCTAATGCTTGTTTCCACAATGGCGGGAATGGGGATTGCGGTTACATCAACCACAATAATGCACGCAATGGGCTATCCGTTGACATATTTTTATGAAATTCCGCATGGTGCTGCAAATGCGCTTATACTGCCAGCTTATGTGAATGCGCTTGAAAAGCACAGACCGCAAAGGCTACTTGAAGCCTTGACGGCACTCGGAATGGCAAAGGATGAGCTAATCGAATTTGCTACAACGCTTGTTCCTAATAATATTAAGCTAAGCGAAAACGAAATCAATATTTATTCACAGCAAAGCGCTACACAGGGTTCATGCGCAAAAACGGGAATACCATACGAGGTTTCGGATATTTCAAATATGTATAGAGAGCTTTTTGGGGGATAATATGGAGTCCATAGGCGAAGTCATAAGCATAGATGGAAAAATTGCAACTGTAAAGTTCAAGCGTGCCGCAATGTGTAAAAACTGCAAGGCTTGCGTTAGCTTTTCGCCGAATGAGCTTGTGGTCGAGCTTGAAAACTCGCTTGATGCGAAGGTGGGCGATAGAGTTGCAATAGTTTTGCACACACGAAGCATAGTAAAGGCAAGTTTAATCATGTACGGCATTCCTCTGATTGCGTTGCTTTTAGGTATGGGCTTTGGCTCACTATTGGGAGATTTATTTGCCGCAATTATCGGAATTTCTGCCGCCTTAATATCGTACTTGGCACTGCACTTCTTAGAGCCTGTGTTTGCGAGCAAGCAGGAGTTTAATCCAAAAATGCTTGCAATAATCGTATGCGATGATTAAATATACTAAATCTTCCTTGAATTCATAAGTAGAATTTACTATAATTAAGCCATAACTGTTGGAGGTGTAAAAACAATGATTCTTTTTGACACGATAAGAAAAGTCGACCCCGAAGTAGAAGCGGCGATGCAGAGCGAGCTAAATAGGCAGCGTTCGCACTTAGAGCTAATCGCTTCCGAAAACCTTGTTTCAGAAGCTGTTATGGCTGCAATGGGTAGCCACCTTACAAACAAGTATGCAGAGGGTTATCCTGCAAAGCGTTACTATGGTGGTTGTGAAGCCGTAGATATAGTTGAAAATTTAGCGCGTGATAGAGCGAAAAAGCTATTTGGTGCTGAACACGCAAACGTTCAACCACACTCGGGCGCACAGGCAAACTTGTCGGTTTATTTTGCACTTTTAGAGCATGGCGACACAATTTTGGGTATGAACCTCTCCCATGGCGGACACCTAACACATGGTAGCCCCGTAAACATGAGCGGTAAATATTTCAATTTCGTTCCATACGGCGTAAGCGAAAAAGACGAAAAGATAGATTATGACGAGCTTGAAAGATTAGCAAAAGAGCATAAGCCAAAGATGATTGTTGCAGGCGCAAGCGCATACCCCAGAGCGATTGATTTTGCAAGGATTTCGCAGATTGCTAAAGAGGTCGGTGCATTGTTTATGGTAGATATGGCGCATATCGCAGGGCTTGTAGCCGCTGGGCTTCACATGAACCCTGTTGAGTATGCAGACGTTGTAACTTCAACAACCCACAAAACCTTGCGTGGTCCAAGGGGCGGTATGATTCTTTGCAAAGAGGAGTTTGCAAAACAAATCGACAAGGGCATTTTCCCCGGCACACAAGGCGGTCCACTCATGCACATAATTGCTGCAAAGGCTGTATGTTATCTTGAAGCAAGCAAGCCCGAGTTTAGGGCATATCAAGAGCAGGTTCTAAAAAATGCACAAGCGTTGGCAAATGGACTTACCGAGAACGGCTTGAGGATAGTTTCGGGCGGAACGGATAATCACCTAATGCTCGTTGACCTTACAGCTTCAAACAGAACAGGCAAAGAGGTTGAGGCATTGTTGGACAAGGCTTTGATAACGGTTAATAAGAACACGATTCCCTTTGAAACACGCAGTCCATTCGTTACAAGCGGAATCAGAATTGGCGCACCTGCATTAACTTCATGGGGCTTCAACGAAGAGGATATGAAGGTAATCGCAGGCTTGATTGCT
>JAAZFD010000017.1 GCA_012511925.1 Clostridiales bacterium | reverse complement strand
GTTCTCCACGATGTAATTGAGGACTGTGGGGTTCCGCTTTCAGAAATCGAAGAAAAATTCGGGTCCGAGGTTGCAATCATGGTAGATGGCGTTACAAAGCTATCCCAAACGGGCATAATGGCAAACCGTCAAGAAAGACAAGCGGAAAACCTAAGAAAAATGTTTTTGGCAATAGCAAGGGATTTTCGTATAGTGATAATCAAACTGGCAGACAGGCTTCACAATATGCGAACTCTCGACTACTGCCCTGTTGATAAGCAAATGCGAATAGCTCTTGACACAATCGAGGTTTATGCCCCATTGGCGCATAGATTCGGCGTGGGCGCCATTAAATGCGAGCTGGAAGATTTGACGTTGAAATATATAGACCCCATAGCATACGAGAAGCTGAAAACCGCTATCGAACCCCAGCAAAGGGAGCGTATGCAGCTGTTGGAAACATCCATGGACACGATTTCTAAAAAACTTTCCGAAAGCGGCATAGAAGCCAAAATAAACGGCAGACCAAAGCATCTTTACAGCATATACAGAAAAATCGTTAAGCAAAAGATTTCGATAGATGAGATATTCGATTTAACGGCATTGCGAATAATCGTGAACTCGGTTGCCGATTGCTATGCAGCTTTGGGTATCGTGCATTCTATTTGGAAGCCATTGCCCGGGCGATTTAAGGACTATATCTCCACTCCTAAACCGAATATGTATCAGTCTATACACACCACGCTTTTTTCGGATAACGGCTTGCCCTTTGAGGTGCAAATTCGAACAGTTGAGATGCACAAAACCGCCGAATATGGCGTTGCGGCGCATTGGATGTATAAAGAGGGCAGAAGTCGTACAAACGACTAAGATTATAGCCTTTCATGATTTAGGGAAGCGCTTGAATATCAAGATTATTCATCCTCCGCTATGGAATGTATCGAAAACGTGCAGTTCGACTTTTTCTCCGACTATGTTTTCGTAGTAACCCCGCGTGGCGAGATAATCGACTTGCCATTAGGCTCAACTCCGCTCGACTTCGCATACAGAATCCACACGGATATAGGTCATAGGGCATTACACGCAAAGGTAAACGGCTCTATAGTACGGCTTGATTATGAGCTGAAAACCAACGATGTAGTGCAAATAATTACATCGCCGTCCGGCACTCCAAGGCGTGATTGGCTAAAGATTGTAAAAACGCAGCAGGCAAAGGCGAAAATCAAGGGCTGGTTCAAAAAGGCTGACAGGGACAACAATGTAGCTGATGGCAGAAACCTATTGCTCGAAGCCTTGAAAAAAGTAAATCTGCAAATAAGCGACTTCAATACAAATGCAATCGACAAACTGCTTTCACGGTTCAATATGCAAGCAATTGAGGATGTGTATGCGGCAATAGGCAGGGGCGGCATAGCAGTAACCCAAGTTGTAAACATTCTTACAGAGGATACTCGTAGCAAGTCAAGGGAACAGCTATTAGTCGAACAAATCGAGGAGAAGATGGAAAGCAGTGCCTCAAAGCCTGTGCCGCACTCTCAAAGCAAGGGCGTTATAGTGCCTGGTTTCCCGTCTATGTCAATTCATTTTGCTAACTGCTGTAACCCAGTACCGGGCGATGCAATTTTCGGCTATGTTACGAAAAATAGGGGGGTATCTGTTCATAGAACGGATTGTAAGAACTCAAAATCGCTATTGCTTTCAGATGAACGCAAAATAAATGGTGAATGGGTGCAGGGCAATTTAGGCTCGTACATCGTGTATATCACCATTTAGGCACATGAGAGAAAGGGCATACTGTCCGATATTTCACGCTCTCTGTTAGGC
>JAAZFD010000156.1 GCA_012511925.1 Clostridiales bacterium | reverse complement strand
GCTCTACGCTTGCCCTGTCGGGTATTAGTGTAGGCACAATCACGATTGTTCGCATATTTTCGCTTAGTGTATTGCCTATTTCAAGCCTTGGGATGAACCTCGGCTTAACACTTTTCATTATCAAACGAACTGTAATCGCATTTGCAATGGTTAGTGCAGGTGTTACTACAAACAATGCTTCCCAAAGATTGAATATTGCAGTAAACAGCACTATTACACCTGCAATAGCCAGTTGTATGAGAATAAATTTGCTTAGCTTTTGGTCGTTGGTTTTGATTTTTGATTTATTGTCGGGGCGAAGCTCTTTTCTTAGTTCATCTATGCCCCTATCGTTTAGCAAATAACTACCTACATGGGTGTTGTGCATTTTAGCAAGGTTTACAGCTCTTGAAGCTACCGCCGCTTCAGTAACATCTAAATCGAGTGCAAGGTTTGCTACTATGCTTGCATACTTCTTCTTTGATGTTAGGTTCATATCCATGTATAGCGAGTCTGCAGACAAAGCCTCACGCACGACAGAAAGCCTATCTATGGCTTGTTCCCAGTTCATTGAATCAATAACTTTCAGGCTGTTGATTGCATTTGAAGCCAACCTATGGCTATCGCTTTGGCGCTGAATAAATAAGTCGTTTTCGTTTTCTATTGTCTTGCTTTGTGCAGCTAATTCTTCTTTTAGTGTTAGAATCAGCTCGAAGCTGTCCTTTTCGCTTAGATTAGAATACAAATGATTTATTCCTGCACTATCCAACACCTTAGCGCTTTGGCGGATTATTTCTTTCTGCTTGCGCATGCTGTTTGAATATTTTTGTATGGCTTTCCAAGTTTCGTTTGCGCTTTCGTACTCTGCTATGGTTTGTATTGCCGTTAACGCATTTACTGTAAGCTGTTCTATACATACTATTTTTAGCATTAGCGGAAACAAATCCAACTCCGCACTTCCCAATGGGGCGGTTTTTTGAAATTCTCTTATGTAGCTGTAGAATATTTCCTCGTTGAATCTGTATTCCTTGTGCGACAATAACTCCCTTGCTATGCTATACACTCGCAGTTGACCATTCCTTGCGCCCTCTGCCAAAATGGGGAGGGTGGGAGAAAGTTTTTGCGTTTTTACGGATTCCGAAATAGCTGTTAAGTTTTTCTCGATTAAATAAAAGTTGTCTATTAGCACTTCTGCAACAGGTGGCAACTCTACACAATCCGAGCTTGCCTTAAAAACGCACTTGTATATTGCGGTAAGAATCTTTTTCTCTGACGAAATATTTATTTGACTGTCTTTTCGGTTTCTTAGCCTGCTTCGAACGAACGACAATTCACGCGCTAAACGCAATAAATCCGAGTCGCTTAAAAGCACCGTATATCCGCTTATTCTATTCTTTTTATTATACATCAATTTCCTCCGTGAAGTTCAGAGTTAAACCGTAAATAGTGCATTAAAAGCCCAAAGCTATTTTGCGGCTTATTGTTATTATTGAATTTTCTCGGCTTTTTATTATTTTTCGCACGTAATTGATTCTTGAAAAAAGCGGTATATAGTGTTACACTTATTTTATAAACAATATATGGGAGTAAAATATGGAGTTTAACGATTCGGTTACAAGCGAAAAAGACGCAAAAAGTGTGCGGGATGACATTATAAATACCGCTGCAAAGCTGTTTGCCGAACGAGGAGTGCATGCAACCAGCTTAGCTGATATTGCGGCAGTTGCAGAGCTGAGCAAGGGCACTTTGTATTACTATTTCCCTGCAAAAGAGGATTTAACTCAAGAGATTTGCGAGATTCATATTGAAAAGCTATCAGAAATTTTGATTATGTGGATTGAAGATTTGACCGCTCCTGGCTTTTTCGATAATTGCGCAGATAAGGTTGATTTTGCACTTTCGCATCTAATCGATTGTATTTTGAATAGCGATATTTCGCCACAGCTGCATATTGCGCTTTATGCTGAAGCGGCTTTGGCTGATTCTCCTCTCAAGCAATTATTCGCAGAATGCCTACACAATTTGTGCGTTGTGCTTGAGGTTGGTGCTTTAAGGATTCCTACCGAAATTTTTGATAATACAAAGCTATCAAGGGCATTTTTTATGATTCTTGACGGGTACATCCTGCATACCGCAATGGGTGTTGATACTATTTCAAAAGACGATCTATTCGCCTACATAAAGGCGTGGTATAAATAAGTTCTGCCTTTGGTTGATTGGAATAAGAGCGGGCGCACACTTAGGTGCGCCCCTACACTTTTTTCAGAAGGTGGGCGGGTGCACATTATAGTACGTCCTACTTTTTATGGATAAATATAAAGGCGGAACATACCGCCTTTTTTAATCTTTATTTGTTTATTGCTCTCCTAACGCTTTCCATAACAGTTTCTTTTGTGATTCCAAAGTGCTTGAATGCTTGGTTTGCAGGTGCAGAGATTCCAAAGCTATCGATTGTTACGGTTTCGCCATTTAATCCAACATATTTGCACCAGCTAAGCGATGAACCAGCCTCAACTGCCACCCTTGCGGTAATAGCTTTTGGCAATACGCTTTCTCGATATTCATCTGTTTGAGCGTCAAAAATCTCCATACACGGCATGCTTACGAGGCGAGTTTTTATGCCCTGTGCTTTTAGCTCGTCATGCGCTTGTTTTGCTATTTGCAATTCCGAACCCGAAGCGATTATTATGCAAGAAGGATTTTCACAATCAGAAACTATGTAGCCGCCTTGAAGTGCTTTTTCGCTTGTGATTTCATAAGTAGGTAGGTTCTGCCTTGAAAGTGCTAACACCGTAGGACAATTTGCCTTTAATGCGCTTGCATAAGCCGCAACTGTTTCTTTGTAGTCGGCTGGTCTGAAAACATTCACATTCGGTGTTGCCCTTAATGCGGTTAATTGCTCTATGGGTTGGTGTGTGGGACCATCTTCCCCTACTCCGATTGAATCATGCGTTAGTATATAAATCACTCTCAAACCCATCAAAGCGCTTAAACGCAATGCAGGCTTTAGGTAATCGGAAAATACCAAGAATGTTGCACAGAAAGGAACAAATCCGCCATAAAGTGCTATGCCATTACAT
>JAAZFD010000155.1 GCA_012511925.1 Clostridiales bacterium | reverse complement strand
TACGCTTATGGCGAGCCTTACGCACAGCATTTTTGTTTTTTAATGTTATCATATCTGTGTTCTCCTCGTAGCTTATTTACCTGTCTTGCCTTCCTTGCGGCGTACAATCTCATTTGCATAACGAACGCCCTTGCCCTTGTAGGGTTCCGGCTTACGCTTAATTCTGATTTCTGCTGCAATTTGGCCAACAACCTGCTTGTTAATACCCTTAACGCTTACCTTTGTAGGCGCAGGTACTTCAAACTCTATCCCCTTTGGAGGGTCGAACTCTATTGGATGCGAGTAGCCCAAGTTAAGAACTAATTTTGCACCCTGTAGCTGTGCCTTGTAACCTGGGCCTGAGATTTCCAAAACTTTTTCGAATCCAGTGGTTACGCCAACTACCATATTGTTTATGAGTGTGCGAGAAAGCCCGTGCAATGAGCGATGCTCTTTCTGGTCTGTGCTTCTAACTACATTCATAACGCCATTTTCCATTTCAAGCCCGATTAAGGGTGAAATCTTTTCGCTAAGCTGTCCCTTAGGACCCTTTACCGTAACGGTGTGGTCGTCCGAAACCGTGATTGTCACTCCGTTAGGAATAATTATCGGAAGTTTTCCGATTCTCGACATAATTACACCTCCTGTTTTACCAAACGTATGCTAAGACTTCGCCGCCGATTGCGCCACTTCTGGCTTGACGGTCTGTCATAATGCCTCTTGATGTTGAAATGATAGCTATTCCAAGTCCGTTTAATACCTTAGGAACATTATCTTTCCTAGCATAAACACGCAAGCCGGGTTTGCTTATACGCTTTAGTCCTGTGATAACGGACATACGGTTTGCATATTTTAGCTTTACTACTATATTTTTAATTGAACCCTCTTCACGAACCTTGAAGTCCTTAATATAGCCTTCGTCTAATAGAATCTGTGCGATTGCGAGCTTCACATTTGACAGAGGTATAAGCACTTCCTCATGCTTTGCAACGAGGGCGTTGCGAATGCGAGTAAGCATATCTGCGATTGGAGCTGTTGTTAACATAATTTTTCCTCCTTGATTACTTACCAGCTTGCCTTGCGCACGCCGGGGATTTCGCCCTTGTATGCCATTTCACGGAAGCAAATACGGCATAGGCCATACTTGCGTAGAACTGCGTGAGGACGGCCACATATACGGCATCTTGTATAGCCACGTGTGCTGAACTTAGGCTTGCGCTGTTGCTTTAATCTCATGCTGATTTTTGTCATGGGTTTAGCTCCTATTATGCGTGTGCAAAGGGCATACCCAATGCACTGAGCAGCTCTTTTGCCTCTTCGTCAGTCTTGGCTGTGGTTACGAATACTATATCCATTCCACGAACCTTGTCAACGTCGTCGTAATTGATTTCAGGGAAAATCAACTGCTCTTTTACGCCCATTGCATAGTTGCCTCTGCCGTCAAAGCTCTCTGCTGAAATGCCAGAGAAGTCTCTAACGCGGGGAAGAACTATGTTTATGAGTTTGTCGGCGAAATAAAACATTCTGTCGCCACGAAGCGTAACCTTAGCACCTACGTTCATTCCTGCACGAAGTTTGAAGTTTGCAACTGATTTCTTAGCCTTTGTGATTACAGGCTTTTGACCTGCAATAAGCATAAGCTCATTAGCTGCTGCGTCCATTCCCTTAGGATTGTCTTTTTCAGAGCCTAAGCCCATGTTGATGACTATCTTAACGAGCTTTGGAACTTCCATAACATTTTTGTAGCCAAACTTTTCAACTAATTGAGGAACGATTTCCTTGTACTTTTCCCTCATACGAGCGGGAGCAGAAAAATTAGCTAATTCTTCAGCTTGTTGCTTCTTTTTCTTAGGCTGTTGAGCTGCCTGAGCTTCTGGATTCTTTGCCATTTTTATCTCCCTTCTCAATCGATATGCTTTCCGCATTTTTTGCAAGTGCGGAATTTCTTATCGTTTTCAAATGTATAGCCAACACGTGTGGGCTTAGAGCACTTGGGGCATACCAACATTACGTTTGATGCGTTCAATGGTGCTTCCTTCTCAATCCTACCGCCCTGCTCGCCTTGCTTGCGAGGCTTTGTGTGGCGTGTAATCATGTTAGCGTTTTGTACTATAACGCGTCTGTCGGTTGGGTTTACATTCAAAATCTTGCCCTTTTTGCCCTTATCCTCACCGGTTATAACTACTACGGTATCTCCGCTTTTGATTTTAAGCTTATTCATTACTTACCTCCGTTCAAAGCACTTCGGGTGCCAAGGACACGATCTTCATGTAATCCTTTTCACGTAGTTCTCTTGCAACGGGCCCGAAAATACGAGTTCCCTTGGGTTGCTTTGCATCGTTGATAATAACTGCCGCATTATCATCGAAACGGATAAAGCTACCGTCGTTGCGATATACACCGCTTAGAGTGCGAACTACAACGGCTTTAACTATGTCTTTCTTCTTAACTGCACCACCGGGAGTTGCGCTCTTTACAGAAGCTACAATAACATCACCGATGTTTGCATATTTACGACCCGAGCCGCCAAGCACTTTAATACACATTATTTCCTTTGCACCGCTGTTGTCGGCGACCTTAAGTCTGGTTTGTGGTTGAATCATGACCTTTCCTCCTTACTTAGCCTTCTCGACAACCTCTACGAGGCGCCAGCGCTTATCCTTGCTTAGTGGGCGAGTTTCTTCGATTTTAACTGTATCGCCTATTCCGCAAGTGTTCTCTTCATCGTGTGCCTTAAACTTATTGGTACGGTTTATCATCTTTCCATATAGGGGATGACGTACCTTTGTTTTTATGGCAACAACGATTGTTTTATCCATCTTATCGCTTACTACCACGCCTGTGCGAGTTTTGCGATATCCTCTTTGCTGTTCCATTTCCATATACTCCTTTCGCCTCAGGCTTTGGCAGCGCGCTCACGCTGAGTCATTAAAGTCTTAACGCGGGCAATATCTCGCTTGCATTCAGACAGCTTCATCGGGTTAGTCAACTGACCCGTAGCAAGCTGAAAACGAAGATTAAACAGCTCTTCTTTTAATTCCTTTTCCCGATTTGCAAGCTCGGTATCCTTGAGTTTTTTTAATTCGTTTATTTTCATTGCTCTTCACCGCCTACATTCAAGGTGTCCTTTTGGACTATTTTGCATTTGAGGGGGAGCTTGTGCATTGCCAATCTCAACGCCTCTTTCATGGTTTCCTCTTCAACGCCAGCTATCTCGAACATAACTCTGCCCGGCTTTACAACTGCTACCCAGTATTCGGGAGAACCTTTACCGCTACCCATTCGGGTTTCAGCAGGCTTCTCGGTTACGGGCTTGTCGGGGAAGATTTTAATCCAAACCTTACCGCCACGCTTGATAAAACGTGTCATCGCTATACGGGCTGCTTCAATCTGGTTGCTTGTTACCCAAGCCGGCTCCATTGCTACTAATCCCATTTCGCCGTAGTTTATGATATTGCCTCTTTGGGCGCTACCCTTCATGCGTCCACGATGGACTCTCCTACGCTTAACTCTCTTAGGCATTAACATTTGGTTTTCCTCCTTCCCTGCGGGGCTTTCTGGGGCGTCTGTCCCTTTGTTCTCTCGGCCTTTCGATTTCCTCAGATGATGCTCTCTTACCAAGAACTTCGCCCTTGTAAATCCATGTCTTAACACCGATACGGCCATAAGTTGTGCTTGCTTCTGCAAAACCGTAGTCGATGTCTGCTCTTATTGTTTGTAGTGGAATCGAGCCTTCGTGATAATGCTCTCCTCTTGCGATTTCAGCGCCGCCTAAACGACCCGAGCAAGCAAGTTTGATTCCCTTTGCACCAGCCTTCATGGCTCTGCCCATTGCCTGCTTCATAGCACGGCGATATGAGATACGCTTTTCTAATTGGCTTGCAATGCTTTCGGCGATTAACTGTGCATTCGTATCGGGATTTCTAACCTCGATAATGTTGATGCTAACAGCCCTGCCCGCTAACTTCGAAACTTCAGCCTTAATAGCTTCAACGCCTACACCGCCTTTGCCGAGCAATACGCCCGGGCGTGCTGTGTGAATGCTAACGGTTGCTTTGTTTGAAGCTCGTTCTATGTCGATTCTTGAAATCGAAGCACTGAAATATGTTTTCTTGATGTACTCTCTTATCTTTTTGTCTTCGATAAGATAGTCGGCAAAATCCTTTTTGGAAGCGTACCAACGGGTATTCCAATCCCTGATAACACCGACTCTCAAGCCGTTTGGATGAACCTTTTGTCCCATTTTTCTACCTCCTTATTAGTTTGCCGTATCAAGCACGATTGTGATATGGCTTGTGCGTTTCAAAATGCGTGATGCGCTACCCTTAGCACGTGCCCTGAATCTCTTCAATGTAGGACCTTGGTTTGCATAAGTTTCCGCAACAAAAAGGTTATCTGTTGAGAGATTTAGGTTGTTCTCTGCATTAGCTATTGCAGAATTTAAAACCTTTAATACGGGTGCTGCTGCTGCCTTGGGCGTGAACATAAGTATCGCTCTCGCTTCGGTTGCACTCTTGCCACGAATCAAGTCGATAACTATCTTTACCTTGCGTGATGAAATACGAATGTACTTTGCAGTTGCCCTTGTGCGCCTGTCAGCATTTTCTTTCCTGCGCTGAGCTCTTAATTTTTGATTTAATGCCATGTGTGTAACCCTCCTTACCTTCCGCCTGAGGACTTCTCAGAGCCTCTGTGTCCACGGAAAGTGCGTGTGGGTGAAAATTCGCCCAACTTATGCCCTACCATTTCCTCGGTAATATACACCGGTACATGCTTCCTTCCGTCATGGACGGCTACTGTATGGCTTACCATCTCCGGAAAAATAGTGGAAGCGCGCGACCATGTTTTGATGACTGTCTTTTTGCCGCCTGCATTCATCGCCTCAATGCGATTTATCAAACGCTCTTCAATGTACGGTCCTTTTTTTGTTGACCTACTCATGGTTTACTCCTTTCCGCTTACTTGCCGTCTCTGCGACGAACTATGTATTTATCGTTTACGTTCTTAGTTTTTCTGGTCTTATATCCCAACGCAGGCTTTCCCCAAGGGGTTACAGGGCCTGGACGACCGATAGGGCTTTTGCCCTCGCCGCCGCCATGTGGGTGGTCGCATGGGTTCATAACTGAACCACGAACCGTAGGTCTAACGCCCATGTGGCGTTTTCTACCAGCTTTACCAATAACGATGTTCGCATGGTCTGCATTGCCGACCTGACCGATTGTAGCCATTGCGTTAATGGGAACGAGCCTTACTTCGCCGGAGGGCAGACGAACCTGTGCATACTTGCCTTCCTTAGCCATAAGCTGTGCTGCGTTTCCTGCACTACGAACCAACTGCGCGCCCTTGCCCGGCTTTAGCTCTATGCAATGAATCATAGTGCCTACGGGTATGTTCACAATCTGCAAAGCGTTTCCAACCTTTATGTCTGCGTGTTCGCCAGAAACAATAGTGTCGCCTACTTGAAGTCCCATTGGAGCAATTATGTATCTCTTTTCACCATCTAAATAGTGAAGGAGTGCAATGTTTGCCGAACGGTTGGGGTCGTACTCTATGGTAGCAACCTTTGCAGGTATATCAGCCTTGTTGCGTTTGAAATCGATTATACGATACTTGCGCTTTGCTCCGCCGCCATGATGACGAATAGTAATCTTACCATAATTGTTTCTGCCGCCCTTCCTCTTTCTTGTATCAAGCAAGGATTTTTCGGGGCTTGTCGTGGTAATTTCGTTGAACTCGGACATCGTCATAAAACGTTGACCCGGAGTTGTGGGTTTAATCTTTCTTAATGCCATATTCCCTCTCCTTACTGCGACAGGCTGTCAAAGAAGTCTATTCCCTTTGACGATTCCTTTAATTGCACGTATGCTTTCTTCGTTGAAGGTCTGCGACCTTGAGTTCTGCCTTGACGCTTCATTTTACCAAGCTGATTAGCGGTGTTTATCTTTTCAACCTTAACGCCGAAAATCTCTTCAATCGCCAGCTTGATTTCATCCTTCGATGCCCTTTTATCAACTATGAAGCAATATCTCTTAACAGGGATATTATCATAGCTTTTCTCTGTGAGAACGGGCTTAATGATAATGTCGTATGAACTTGTCATTGTGCGTAAACCTCCTCGAGCTTAGCAAGCACTTCCTTTGTTAGGATAACTTGCTTATGTTTCAAAATGTCATAAACATTTAGAGTGCTAACGAGTGTTGTTTCAACATGGGGAATGTTTCTCGCAGCTAACTCAACCTTTTCGGTTTTTTCGGGAAGCACGATCAATGCGTTGCTTGTTGCTAAAGCGGATAAAACCTTAACCATCTCGCGTGTTTTTGCTTCCTTGATATCGAGATTATCTACAACTATGATAGATTCGCCGATAACCTTTGACGACAAAGCGCTTCTAAGTGCTAAACGCTTTACCTTTTTATTTATGCTAATGCGGTAATCACGAGGCTTTGGCGCAAATACTACGCCGCCATGACGCCATTGGGGTGAACGTGTAGAGCCTTGACGCGCTCTGCCTGTGCCCTTTTGCTTCCAAGGCTTTTTGCCGCCGCCACGAACCTCTGCACGAGTTAATGAGCTTTGTGTGCCCTGGCGTCTGTTCGCCAAATGTGCCTTTACAACCATGTGCATAACATGAACATTGGGTTCGATTCCGAAGAAATAATCGTTTAATTCAATATCTCCGATTTTCTTGCCCGTAATATCTAACAATGCTACTGTTGGCATTTTTGTTTCCTCCTTCCTCTAATCCTTAACCCTTAACGGTGTTCTTTATAAGTACAAGACTCTTTTTAGCGCCTGGAACTGCTCCGTGAACCAAAATGAGGTTGCGCTCTTTGTCAACTCGAACAACTTCCAAGTTCTGTACTGTAACTCTTTCAAAACCCATGTGTCCGGGAAGTTTCTTCGATTTGAAAACCTCACCAGGATATGAGCAAGCACCCATGGAACCTACGCCCCTGTGGTAATGCGAGCCATGAGTCATACGACCTCTGCCCTGATTGTGCCTTTTAATTGCACCTTGGAAGCCCTTACCCTTTGAAGTAGCTGTTACGTCAATCATATCGCCAGCTTCAAACATTTCGGCTGTGATTTCAGAACCAACTTCACGATTTTGTGCATCTTCAAGTTTGAACTCACGCAAATAGCGGTAGTTTTGCTTTAAGCCAGCTTTCTTAAAATGACCCTTCATAGGCTTTGTAACTAGCTTTTCACGAACGGGCGCAAAGCCTAATTGAACGGCATTGTAGCCATCGTGCTCAACTGTTTTAACTTGAACTACTGGGCATGGGCCTGCTTGCAACACTGTTACGGGAATCATTGTGCCATCTTCACGAAACATCTGCATCATACCGACTTTTTTTGCCATTATAGCCTTTTTCATAATTGCACCTCCCCCTTACAGTTTTATTTCAATGTCAACGCCTGCGGGTAAATCGAGCTTCATAAGAGCGTCAACTGTTTTTGACGAGGGCTCTAAAATGTCGATTAGGCGCTTGTGCGTACGCATTTCAAATTGTTCGCGGCTATCCTTGTGTTTGTGAGGCGAACGAAGTACCGTAATTATTTCTTTCTCCGTTGGTAGCGGTATAGGACCCGAAACCGCTGCGCCTGTTCTACGTGCTGTATCGACTATTTTTGCCGCTGATGCGTCGATTAGCCCGTGCTCATACGCTCTGAGCTTAATGCGTATCTTTTGGTTTGCCATTTTTATTCCTCCTTATTTTTCTTGGCATACACTGCCC
>JAAZFD010000154.1 GCA_012511925.1 Clostridiales bacterium | reverse complement strand
TACCGTAGCAGTCTTCATCAAGGAGAACTGCAAAAGAGTTCTGCGGCAAAATCAACATATTCGGCAGTTCCGCACTGTCCAGCTCGGGGCGCTTGCCAATCGCTCCAGCTTTCAGCCATAGCAAGGGGAGAATCTCGGCGAATTGCTGACCCAGCGACACGCTGTTTTTGTCAAGAAAGCCAAGCTTGAAGTATTCTACATTAGCGGCGAAACCTTCGCTCATCGGCTTATTGTTTGAAAGGTAAGTTCCTTGTATGGGATTTCCATTAACATCAATCCCTTTAATACTACAAACAGTGCGCGGCCATGTTACATAGCGTGCAATGCCATACCTTTCCCATCCTTCGTCACCGGGATAGAACCCTTCTTTAGTCAGAGTTTTTGCTTCATCCTCTGAAACTTCATTGTTAGTGACCAAAATACAGCGGCGACAGCCATCATCCATTGCATTTAAAAGATTGACAGCGTGTAATGTTGTACCTGACCCTGCAAAAAAATCTAATATGAGAGCGTTTTTGTTTAAGTTTATAACGCTCAAAGCATCTTGTACCGCATACAACGATTTTGGATAAGGGAATTTTCTATCCACCAATATTTTGGTCAACAATTTTGAACCGTGCCATCCTGCATTGTGAGTTGTTTTATTCCATACTGTTTTTGGAGCCCGCAACGATCCACCAAATTTTTCTACAAGCTGTGCAGACCCCGAAGCATCAATATTTTCTACAATGATTTCTCCTTGTTCAATACGTTTCTCTGTTCCCTCGTTTACTGTTAAAACAGACCAACCGATTTCTTTTCTTGAAGTTTTTCCAAGACGTAAAAGTCCTTTGCTTAATCTGCGCCGCGCAACTTCAACCTCTGTACGCCAACGGGCCTCCCGGCCATCAGCGGTCATTGGCCATATCGCCAATAGTCCATCTGGAGCAGCAACACTTTCCTTGGGGATTCCCAAAGGTATAGGATCTCCAATAGATTCGATTTTCCCCTTGTTTGAATCAATAAATATAGGATAAAACAGGTTTTTAGAATTTTCTCGTAAATTTCCTTTGCCTGTCCGGACAAATTGAAACCATAGCTGACTTTTTGTGGCTGATAGACCTTCATTTAACATATCGTCCTCAGATTTGACAACCTCTGCATTTCCTAAAAACACGAAGAAAAGATACTCTTCAGCACGTGAAAATAACCCATCACGTGTTGAGCCTTGGCTACTAATGACACTGGTAACCATTTGAATTCTTGCTTCTGGGAACAACTCCTCTAATAAACATCCAAGATGGAGATATTCTTTTTCATCTATAGTACAAATCAGCACAGAACAATTAGGATTTAAAACCCTTTTTGCTATTAGCAACCGTTTTTTCATCATCGAAAGCCATTTGCTATGCCTGTAAGCATCATTGGAATCCACATAGTCGTTGTTATATTTCCAGTCCCTTGCCCCTGTGTTATAGGGCGGGTCTATGTATATGCAATCCACTTGTCCCTCGTAAAGGTACTCCAAAAGCTGAAGAGCATGGTAGTTATCCGCTTCAATAATCGTGTGCCAGAGGCTGTCATTCGGCGCATTTTCCACTTTAGCAATGGGTTCGAGCGAAGGAAAAATAGGATCGCCAAACTGTGCCACAGCAACCAGATCGCATAAAGGTATGGTTGTTATTTCTGACGATACTTTATCCTCACAGACGGCAGTTTTGTCGTCAATTTTTTTTACTATGTAAATTTGGTTTAGTTTTCCTGTCTTGCGTGCAACGGTCGAATCGCACCTTATGGGCACGCCATAGAGGGGAGTGCATTCAGGGACATGTTCTTCAAATACCAGACCGAACTTTTTATTTTTACTGATGCGGGTTACTTCCTCCGTCAACCGTTCACGCAGCATTGGGTCAGTAATTTGCTGTAATAGGTCTTTAATAGCCGCCATGTGCTTTTATCTCC
>JAAZFD010000153.1 GCA_012511925.1 Clostridiales bacterium | reverse complement strand
GAGTTTATTGATTCATCAAAAATGCATAAGGTTTCGTTCAGAAGCGATTTAGCGAAATGTCATTGTTGGCAATATGTGTTTGAGGGCGAAGATGCAATTCCGCCCGTTCTTGATGATGTTGAAGGTTATTACTTCGCTGGTTGGGATAAGCCCTACACGAACATCACAGAAAATCTTGAAATCAGGGCAATTTACTGGAAATATGGCGATGTGAATATGGATAAGCATTTGAACACAGGCGATGCCACAGCAATATTGAATCACTTGGTAGAAACAAATGAGTTAGACGAAACACAGTTGATTCTTGCTGATTTGAATGCCGATGATTTGGTTAATACAGGTGATGCGATAGCGATATTGCTGCATTGCGTTGGTAAATAATAACTGTTTATTGCAGGGAGCAATCCCTGCTTTTTTATTGCAAAAAAATACACTTTGGGCTATACTTATCTTGAATATTAGGTGTTGGAGGGAACAATGGAGAAAAAAATAGATTACGCATCGGAATCATTAAAGCTACACTATCAGTTAAGAGGAAAGTTAGATGTTGTCAGTCGTGCACCTGTAACTAACGAGCATGAGCTGTCTTTAGCATACACACCCGGGGTTGCACAGCCCTGCTTAGAGATTCAAAAAGATATAGACAAGAGCTTTGAACTGACAGGCAGGTGGAACACAATTGCAGTAGTAACCGACGGTACAGCCGTTTTGGGCTTAGGCGATATAGGACCCGAGGCCGGTATGCCCGTTATGGAGGGCAAGTGCGTTCTGTTCAAGGAATTTGGTGGGGTTAATGCTATTCCGCTATGTATAAGGTCTAAAGATGTTGATACGATTGTAAATATCGTAACGCTATTGCAGGGCAGCTTTGGTGGAATAAACTTAGAGGATATTTCTGCGCCACGCTGCTTTGAAATTGAAAGGCGTTTGAAAGAAACCTGTGAGATTCCAATTTTCCACGATGACCAACACGGCACAGCCATTGTTGCAGTGGCTGCAATGATAAACGCTTTGAAGTTAACAAACAAAAAAATTGAGAACGTAAAGGCGGTTGTTAGCGGCTCAGGTGCGGCTGGAATCGCTGTAACAAGGCTTTTACAGTCGGTTGGATTGAGAAGCGTTATTCTTTGCGACAGGCAAGGCGCAATTTACAAGGGCAGGGATAATTTGAACACCGAAAAAGAGATGATGGCGGAGATTACTAACCTTGACTTAGAAAAAGGCTCTATTAAAGATGTATTGCGTGGTGCTGATGTGTTTATTGGCGTATCTGCTCCGAATTGCATTACGGCTGACATGGTGAAATCTATGGCGAAGGATGCGATTTTATTCCCCATGGCTAACCCAACCCCCGAGATTATGCCCGATGTTGCTTTAAGTGCAGGGGCTAAGGTTGTGGGCACAGGCAGGTCGGACTTTGCTAATCAGATAAACAATGTGTTGGCGTTCCCCGGTATTTTTAGAGGAGCTTTAGATGTTAGGGCGTCAGACATTAACGACGAGATGAAGATTGCGGCGGCTTATGCTATTGCTTCGCTTGTTAGCGATGACGAGCTTCGCCCCGAGTACATTATTCCTAAGGCTTTTGATAAGCGCTTGAAGGATACGGATGCAAAGGCGGTTGCAGAGACGGCGAGGAATAGTGGAGTTGCGAGAATATAGCTTAATCTAAATTTGCGGAAAGCATATGCTTTCCGCTTTTTTTATTTTGGCTCTTCCCACCAACCCAAAGCAACAATAACCTTAGAAAGCGCTGAACAATTCTTCGGTTTCAAAAAAATCGTGTAGTTTCCGCATTGCGGTACGATAAACTTTCCGTCCTCTTCACTTACCAATGTGCCATTTGGTGGAACAATCCTGTCAAAAATGTTTACCCCGCAAGTAGGGCTTTGTTCTGTGGATTGCGTATATCTAATTTCAACCCTGTTGCAGGGTTCTGGTTTTATTGCAACATTTGCAGGTGAAACCTTGGTTGAAATTGCTCCTTCCTCTTCAAGTTTAGCATTAAGCCAGATTTCTGCGGTTATATACTCATCAGAAAAGTTCGAAATGGTGATTACATTTGCATGTAGTAAAACACCAGAGCGATTTGGATTAAATAAGCCAGCCCATGCATTAGAACCGTCTCCAACCCAAAGGGTTTCGCTTTGACCAACAAAATACCTGCCCTTTGTGGATTCGTATAAGCTAATAGGGATGTTAACTGTCTTTTGCGATGTAAAGCAATTATCACAAAAATTTTCTTCGCCTTGTTTCATTAAAAAACCTCCTTTCATTATATGTTATGAAAGGATTGGACAAAGTGATATTAAAGGCTGTTGGGCTTTTGACCCAAACCAAATATCTTAGCCGGTTAGATTAACCCTGTTATCAACTCGGCAAACTCCCTTGTTCCTTTAATAATCTCTTCCGTTAATACTGCTTGATTATCGAAATCGGGTGTGGAGGTTAATGTATATTCGATTATTGCATCTGTGTTTTCTTTTTCATGGAATAAAGGCTGATGTAGTTTACTGCTGTGTATTAGCGTTCTATACTTATTTGATATTTCCCTATTCCTCGCAGAAAGCCATACTTCGAAAGTTTTCTTATCGTGCAGGTATACAACAGCAATTTTTAATCCCCTGCCCATTAACTCCTGCGTATTAAGCGAAAAATATGTCATATCCATATAGCCCTGATATATGCCTCCAACTGCCTCAAAATCGGAAAAATGGTTTCGCAATCCGCTCATATAATCCATAATGCCCTTGTATGCGGCTTGCAATTCTCCATTTTGCAGCAGTGCTGTATAATCGTCTATTAGCTGGTTCAAGTATTTCATTTTCTACCTCTAAAAGTGATAAATTTGGGCAAAAACGGTTGACCTATCGAAAAGTTAGTTTGCATAAGAAAGCATATTTCCTATTACATTTTTAAATCCTAAAGCTTTGTATAACTCAATATCGCAATCAGCACAGCCAACTATTAAAGTAGCAACATTGCTTTGCTCATATGCAAATCGAACGAGTTTTTTGGCTATTCCCTTATGCCTGTACTCGCCAACTATAAAAAAGTCCTCAAATATGCCGCTCGGCTGATAATTAAAGGTTGAAAAAGTTTTGGAGATTGAACACATGGCGATTATATTGTCCTCATGCTCACAAACAAAATACTTGATTTTATCTTCTTCGATTGCAGTTTTTAAGCTCTGAAAGTCGCACATGGTTGGCGCGCTCTCCCCTATCGCTTGCTTGTATGTCCTCTGCAAATCGCAAAGGGCGTGAAAATCGTTTTTGTTCGCTTGTCTAAAAATCATTTATGCTTTTAACATATCCAAGCCAAATTCCAATCGTCTGATTGCTTCAGCTTTCCCCTAAAGCACCGCAATTTCGATTGCACCGCCCGGAGTTACCTGCTTGCCTGCCAAAGCGATTCTAACAGGCCATAAAAGCGTTCCGTTTTTCATTTCTTTTGCTTGAGCTAATCCCATTAGCAGGTCGTGTATGCTTGTTTCGTTCCATTCTTTTAGGGCCTTTAACTCTGGTATTACGAATTCCAATACGTCTTTTGAAACTTCGGGGTTGGTTTTTGATTTTTTATTTGTGAAAAACTCGATTGAGTAGTCCTCATCTAAACTCGTTAAAAAGTCAACCATTTCGGGCAGTTCAGAAAAAATCTCAACGCGTGGCTGTAGAATTTTGCACAAGATGTCTGTGTTCATGTGTGCTATTCCTGCCTTTTCGTAATAGGGCATAGCGTAAGCGGTGAAATCAGCAACAGAAAGCTCACGAATATATAGCGCATTTAGCCAACGCAGCTTTAGGGGATCGAAAATCGCAGGGGATTTGCTCATGCCCTTTACAGAAAACGCTTCTACAAGCTCGTCTAATGTGAACTTTTCTCGCTCGTCTCCGGGGTTCCAACCTAATAACGAAATGTAATTTACAATCGCTTCTTTAAGGTAGCCTTTTTCGATAAAATCCTCGTAGGAAGCGTCGCCATCACGCTTTGAAAGCTTGTGTTGTGCATCACGCATTACAGGGGTCATGTGAATATATACTGGAATCTCCCAGCCAAAAGCCTCGTACAAAAGGTTGTATTTTGGTGTTGAGGACAGGTACTCCATGCCACGCATTACATGGGTAATCGCCATTAGGTGGTCGTCAATTACGTTCGCAAAATTGTATGTAGGCATTAGGTCTGCCTTTATCAACACGCCATCGTCTAAGGTTGCGTTTTCGACTGTGATTGTGCCGAAAATTTCATCGTGAAAGCTCGTCGTGCCGCTTGTTGGAACGTTCTGGCGAATAACATGAGGGATATTTGCTGAAATTTTTTTGTTGATCTCAGCTTGGCTAAGATGTAGGCATTTTTTATCGTATTTATAGGTTTCGCCAGCCTCTTGTGCGTTTGCGCGCGCAGCCTCTATGTCCTCTTTCGTGCAGAAGCAGCGATACGCATGACCGCTTTTAATCAGTTGCTCGGCATAAGGCATATACATATCTTTGCGCTCGCTTTGAATGTACGGACCATAGTTGCCGCCTATGTCGGGGCCTTCGTCCCAGTTTATTCCTACCTCTTTTAACACACGATACACGAGTTCAACAGCGCCATCTACATAACGTGCAAGGTCGGTATCTTCAATTCTTAATATAAATTCGCCCTTGTTTGCCTTTGCAAAAAGATACGCATACAAGGCGGAACGCAGATTGCCAATGTGCATATAGCCAGTTGGCGAGGGTGCAAATCTTGTTCTTACAATTTTATTTTCCATTTTGTTATCTCCTATTTATTCTAAAAAATCAGCTAAAACTTGATTTTGAAAATCGAGTCCGCTGTCGTTAAGCCAAATAGCATTATTATCATAGCATAAAAAACCTTTTTTTGCGTTGGAATTCATGGCATCCAAAAAAACTTCAAAGGGAGAAATGCTAAATCGATTTTGAAATTCAGAAATCAAAATTCCGTTAGTTTTTCGCAAGCCCATCATAAAAAACTCGAACATTTCTTCTTGCTTGGGGATTATCTCTTTATTTTCTATGGGTAACAAACCTGCTTGAAGCTTTAAATAATAGCCTTTCAAATCGCTTGTGTTACAAAATCTTGTTAAGCTATCCCCTTCTAACATTGCAGAATGCGAATTTAGCCCGACACCAACATATTCGCCTAAGTCCCAATAATTTAGGTTGTGGCGGCACTCATAGCCTGCCTTTGCATAGTTTGAAATCTCGTATCTGCCATAGCCATGTTTAATTAGCAGCTCTTTGCCTAAGCTGTGCATTTGGTACTCGGTTTCGCTATCTGGCAAGGCAATTTCGCCCTTGTTTATTGCATTGAAAAGCCTTGTACCCTCCTCTAATATCAGAGAATAGGCGGAAATGTGCGTAACCCCAAAATCTACAACAGCATGTATTGTGTCTAAATAATCTTGCACCTTTTGGTTCGGTAAGCCGTACATTATGTCTGCGTTTATGTTGGTAAAGCCTACTTTTTTTGCATCTGTAACTGTGTTTTGAAAGTCTGAAAAGCTGTGTACCCTGCCAATACTTTTCAACAAATCATCATTTGCGCTTTGTAAGCCTATGCTTATGCGGTTTACTCCTGCGCTATAATATTCTGAAAGTTTTTCAAGGCTTGCTGTGTTTGGGTTTACCTCAATGCTTATTTCTGGGGATTGGGATATTTTAAAATGCGTTCTTATCGTGTTAATAATTTCGGCAACCGCCCCCAAAGGTAAAGTTGAGGGAGTGCCACCGCCTATGAATATGGTATTGTATGTTTTTTCTTGATATTCTTTACTTGCCAAAATTATTTCGTACTTTAAAGAGGCGACATACCACACTTTTTCTGTGTTTTCGCTTTCAAACGAAACAAAATCGCAGTAGTCGCACTTTTTTACACAAAAGGGAATATGTATGTATATGCCAGCCATCAGTTGATACGCAAAACGCTCATAAACGCATCCGATGGTACGGAAACCGTTCCTACCTGTCGCATACGCTTCTTGCCTTCCTTTTGCTTTTCTAACAATTTCTTTTTGCGTGTTATATCGCCGCCATAGCACTTTGCTAAAACGTCTTTTCTAACCGCTCTAACGGTTTCACGCGCTATAACCTTACCGCCTATTGCCGCTTGAATTGGAATTACAAACTGCTGCCTCGGTATTACTTCGGACAGCTTTTCGGCAACCGCCCTACCCTTTGCGTATGACTTGTCCCTGTGAACGATTGTGGAGAGCGCATCGCAAATATCACCGTTAAGTAAAAAGTCGAGTTTAACTAAATCAGAACGCACATAGCCCGAAAGCTCATAATCAAATGAAGCGTAGCCACGACTACGTGATTTCAACTGGTCAAAAAAGTCGTAGATTATTTCGTTAAGTGGCATATCATAGCTTAGGTTTACACGCTTTTCCTCAATGTATTTCATATCTCTATAAATGCCTCGCCTTTCTTGGCAAAGCTCCATAATCGTTCCTACAAAATCGGAAGGCGTTATTATGCTTGCTACAACCATAGGCTCTTCCATGTAGTCGATGTCGTTTACCGAGGGAAGGTGCGAAGGATTGTAGATTGTAACCTCTGTGCCGTCATTTTTCATTACCTTATAAATAACGCTTGGTGAGGTTGTGATTAAATCAAGGTCGAACTCGCGCTCAAGCCTTTCTTGAATGATTTCCATGTGAAGCAATCCCAAGAAACCACAACGGAAGCCAAAGCCCAATGCCATTGAGGTTTCCGGCTCGTATGAAACGGAAGCATCGTTTAGCACTAACTTTTCTAAGGAATCCCTCAAATCTTCGTAGTGTGCGCCGTCTGCTGGGAATATTCCGCAATAAACCATTGGGATTGCCTGCTTATAGCCGGGTAGCGCCTCTTTTGCAGGGTTTTCTGCATCTGTCCATGTGTCTCCTACCTTTGTATCGGCTACGCTTTTTATCGATGCGGCAATATAGCCTACCTCGCCAGCGCAAAGCTCGTTTGAGGAAATCAAGGAAGGAGAAAAATAACCAACCTCTGTTACCTCAAACTCTTTCTTAGTTGCCATAGAGCGAATTCGCATACCACGCTTAACGACTCCCTCTTTAACACGAACAAAGCTCATTGCGCCTTTGTAGTTGTCGTAAACACAATCGAAAATCAATGCTTTTAGGGGCGAACTGTTATCGCCACTTGGAGCGGGAATAGAATCGACTATTGCGGCTAATACTTGCTCGGTATTTAGTCCTGTTTTTGCGGAAATCCTCGGAGCATTCTCGGCAGGAATTCCTATTACGTCTTCAATCTCCTTTGCCACTTCGTCTGGGTTTGCACTTATCAAATCTACCTTGTTGATAACGGGCATTATCTCTAAATCGTTGTCGAGAGCTAAGTAAACATTCGCCAAGGTTTGCGCTTCTATACCCTGTGTAGCATCAACCACCAAAATTGCGCCCTCGCAGGCGGCCAAACTACGTGAAACCTCGTATGTGAAGTCAACATGCCCGGGTGTGTCAATAAGGTTGAACATGTAGGTTTTGCCGTCTGTATGCGTGTAGAACATACGCACAGCGGTTGCTTTAATGGTGATACCACGCTCGCGCTCTATATCCATGGTATCTAACAGCTGATTTTCCATATCTCTGTCTGCAATCGTTTTTGTAAGTTGGATTAGTCTGTCTGCAAGCGTTGACTTTCCATGGTCAATATGCGCTATAATGCAGAAGTTTCTAATTAAATTTATATCATACGCCATCTATTACCTCAAAAATAATACTCTATCGTACATCATACTAAAAATTCCTATAAAACGCAATAAATTTCTGAATAGACCAAAGACAGTTTTTGTGGTATCCTATCGATATATGAAAATAGGGGTAGAATTATGAGGTATTATATATCGGCTGCACATGCAAATCATGGCGTTGTAAGGGCGCTTTCATTTGCCCTGTCAACTATGGGGCATGTGAACGCATACGATATGCTGACTTATGGCGATATTAGGAACGAATCAGAATCAAAGATGACCGAAAGCTCATTCAATTTAGTGCAATCGATTAGAGATGCAGAGCTTTTTATACATGTTTGTCCGCAAACACATACAACCGCAACCGACCTTGGCATTGCTTTGGCTTCAAGGGCGGGCAAGCGCATAATAATTTGGAGTACAACTGGCAGAGAGTTCGAATGCGGCTCTGTTGTTAGTGCATATTACTTTCACCCGTCTGTAATTAGGTTTACAGGAAATTTTGAGGAATTTATTAAGCATATAGAAAGCATTTGAGTTTTTTAGGCGTATTGCTACGCCACATTCTGTTGAAATAGTCTAAGTGGGCGAACACAAGAGTGTCGCCCCTGCATTTTTTGGTGAATGTATTGCTGTAAAAGGGTATAGAGCAGTAAATGATTCGCTTTTCCGCCTATTTGACGGTAAGAAGCGTGT
>JAAZFD010000152.1 GCA_012511925.1 Clostridiales bacterium | reverse complement strand
GTTATTAGCTTTACCCAAACTACAGCACAGGCAGAAATGTATAGCTTCGTACGTTACTCTGTATCGGGGGCTGAGGTTTCAACTAATGCAACATATACGGTAACT
The DNA here is from genome assembly GCA_012511925.1 of Clostridiales bacterium. Taxonomy (GTDB): domain Bacteria; phylum Bacillota; class Clostridia; order Christensenellales; family CAG-138; genus DUPG01. Next base: position 3,660 of record JAAZFD010000152.1, on the reverse strand, counting down.
ATGAACGCTAACAAGGCGGTTGTAATAAACTTCTCTGCTGGCTCATGGGACGGAGCTGAAGACCCGAGTGAAAGCTTCGGCGGCGGGACTGGCACATCGGGCGACCCATATATTATTACTACACCGCAACAGCTGTACCACCTTTCAAAGAAAGTAGAAGGCGGAACAACATATAGCGAAAAATACTTTATTGTTGTAAATGACATCAACTTAAATGAAGGCACGATTAACGCTTCGTCAACGGGTGCAAATGTATGGTTGCCCATCGGTGATGCTAATGCATTTATGGGTACCTTCGACGGTCAAGGTAATACGATAAGCGGTATTTATATTGTTGATACTACAAACGAAGGCACGTATCTTGCGTTATTCGGTTATACCGATGAAGCCACAATCAAGAACGTAAACGTTGCTAACTCATACATAAAGGGTTATCAGAGGATTGCTGGTATCGTTGCCACATCATCCGCAACTGCTATTACGAATTGTAGTGCTGATATAATCCTCGAATCCACAAACACAGCCGATACCATGATTGGCGGAATCGTAGGTCGTGCACTCGCATCAACGATTTCACATTGCGCAAGTTTCGGAAACATAACTTCAAGCGGTAACTCGAATGGCGGTATTGTTGGTATGTGTGCTGGCGCAAACTCCACAATCAAGCAATGTATAAATACTGGAAATGTTACCGGTAAAAACAATCTTGGCGGCATTGTAGGATATGATAACAACAGCGATATTACAGTTGAAGAATGCGTCAACCTGGGGAATCTTTCTGGTGCTGCTAATATTGGCGGATTAGTTGGCAATATTATGCCCGTTGTCGATTCTTCTACTGTTAAAAACAGCTACAACATGGGTACCGTTCATGGTTCGGGTAAGTATATTGGCGGCATGGTTGGATTGCTACAGTATTCATATCTAACCAACTGTTATAATGTTGGCAACGTTACATCTGGTACAACAAACCTTAGTGCTGCAACAGGCGGTAAAAACTCTTCATGTAGCACAACTAATAACTACTACCTTAATACATCCTGTGGGCAAACAACATCAAGCGGAACTTCCAAAACCGAAGCAGAGATGAAAGCTATCGCTTCTACTCTCGGCGCTTCATATAGAGATGACACCACGCCTAACATAAACAGCGGTTATCCTATCTTGAAGTGGCAATCTGATGCTCCTATTGAAAAACCCGTTCCTGGTGGCGGTGGCGGCACTGACGCTCCTACTACATACACACTAATGTATATGGACGGAAATACATTCATAGCTTCATTCACATTAAAAGCAGGCGAAAAGGCAGTATTGCGTGCTGCACTCCAAAAGGAAGGCTATAAGTTCATCACATGGAAATATGACGGTGATTCCTATCCAGCAGGAAGTCAATTTGTAATGCCAGCAAGTGATGTTACAATGACAGCTGATTGGCTAACTTTACCTGTAGGCGAATACTACTATGAAGCAAGATATGCAGTAGGTAGCGGCGAAAACTACGAAACATTTGCAACCGTATCAGGCACAGCGCCCGAAGGTGCGACCTATACGCCAAGCCAAGCTATTGTTAATGCTGTGAACCCGAGCTACTCGATTATAAACACCGAGCCGTTTACGGTTGAAGCGCATAACAACAATATTTTCGTTATTTACTGCGCAGAGGGAATATCTACGGCAGAGCAATTTAATGCGATACGAAACAATCTCGGTGGCTCGTACTTCTTGCTGAATGATATCAGCTTGGGTGGTTATCCATCTTGGACGGCTATCGGTACGACTGAGAATCCATTCACAGGAAGCCTGAATGGAAACGGATACACAATAAGCGGAGTTACGACATCAACGCAATCTGCTTTCCAAGGTTTGTTTGGGACAAATAGTGGAACGATTGAAAACCTGCGTGTTGTTTCAAACAATATGGCTGTAGGTTCAGAATCCGGAATACTCGCGGCTCATAATCTTGGCACAATTAAGAACTGTTCAACGTCGGGAATCATTAGGGCTGGTAGTTCTGCGAACCTATGGCAACTTGGTGGTATTGTTGGCGTTAACGGTGGACTCATCGACCAATGCTGGTCCGATGCGACTGTTACTGCTACAACCACCTCCCAATGGTACTACGGCGGACTTGTTGGAGAGAATTTAGTGGAAGCAACCATAAGCAATTCTTTCTTCTGCGGAATGGTTACGGGCGCAAGATCAAGCGGATTAGCAGGTATGTTCCAAGGTACAATGACAAACTGCTATACTGTAGGGCGTGTATACACAATGAATGACACCTGGGCGCGTCCGACAGTCGGACAGTTAGGCACTACATATTCGATAAAAGATAAAGGTAATGTCGCACAGCAAAAACTGCTTTCACGTGATGGCTCAACCGCATACACAGGTTGGGATACGGATAGCTACACACTAAACTGTACTACGGCAGCGAATATGCTTCTTGCCACAACATATACTTCATTGAACTGGGATACTAATATATGGCATATAGTAGATGGCGAACTCCCAACACTTATAAACACACCGAGAGCGAACCCCCCTGTGGCTAATCCTTGGCCATAATCGCTCAAATGAATATCCTCTTAGGATAGTTAGCTTTAACGCCCTGCATTTAATTTGCAGGGCGTTTTAGTTATTGTATTAGTGTTGCACCCTACCCTTGTCTTTTGAGATGTAAATAACCTACATAATTATTGTAGATAGTTTTCTAAAAATCAAAGCAAAAGTGCGATTTAGAATCATTTTTTGTTCTGCTTTATTTATGCAGGAAATTTTTCCCTTGTAATAATATATCCCTTAACCACCGCTAAAAATCACTAAAATATATTTCATAAATCTATTGTAATATACACTTTTTACTGTTATACTGAATATCGATACAACGAGTATCGATAAAATAAAACATCGAAAGGAGTAAGGCAATGTCAAACACTCACATGAACATAATGCTTTACAACCGTTTGGTTTCGTATTTGCGGTTTATGAGGCAACTGCCAGAGAGCAGCCCAGACAATATCTCATCTACTGTGATTTCTGCTGCGCTTGGAGTATATGATGTGCAGGTGCGTAAGGATTTAGCTGTCGTTAGCAATAAAGGCAGGCCTAAAATCGGTTATATTACCAAAGAACTGATAAAAGATTTAGAGCATTATTTAGGCTACGACAACTTTACCGATGCTGCAATCATTGGCGCAGGCAATTTAGGGCACGCACTGCTTTCTTATGAGAATTTCGAGCGATATGGGCTTAAAATCGTTGCGGCTTTCGACAAAAACCCGGATTTGATTGGAAAAACTATTGGAAAAACAAAGGTTATTGATGCCGAAAAAACCACAAACCTATGCGAGCGTTTGGGGATTCATATTGGCATTATCGCAGTGCCTGCACAATATGCGCAGGAAGTATGCGACCAGCTAATAAAAGGTGGCGTTAAAGCGATTTGGAATTTCGCGCCAACAAGTTTGCAAGTGCCAGAGGATATCATTCTTAAAAACGAAGATATGGTAGCTTCTTTGGCTGTGCTCACCAGACAGCTGATTGACAAGTCAGCTCAATTATAAAACCGAAAGGGGAAGAAAAACTATGAAGGAAAAGACATTTTTTAGGCTTTTTGATAAGCCAAACAGAATCGGAGGTGTAACAAAATGAGTCGTGAGT
>JAAZFD010000151.1 GCA_012511925.1 Clostridiales bacterium | reverse complement strand
TGTACATCAAATGCACTCATACTGGGAATAAAAATACACGCAAACCCTGCTTCCAACTTGCGTGTATTATAATGACCACTTTTTAGCCCGAAATATAATCCTCAAGCCTTTTAACATCATATTTGTTGCCAATAACCATTATTTTATCGCCTATTGCAAACTTGTACTCTGGAGCTATATCGGTAATAACTTTTCCCTCATGCACAATGACAATTATGTTAAGCCCATACTTCTTGCGAATTTCCGAATTAAAAACGGTGCGATTTTCGAGCTTGCTTGAAATTTTGATTTCGGCAACCTCAACATTATCGTCAAGTGCGATTGAATCTAATATAAAGTCGGATAACAAGCGCTTAGCGAGCCTAATAGCCATATCATGCTCTGGATAAACAACCTCTGCGCCTAACTTCTCTAAAATCTGTCCATGCTCGGGCGATGTTGCTTTTGCAATAACCCTTTTTACTCCAAGGCTAACGAGATTAAGAGTAGCCAATATGCTGCCCTCTATATGCTCACCTATGCAGACTATTGCGGTATCACAGTTCAAAATACCTGCATCCTTAATTGCATCCTTTGTGATTTCATCCACAACAAGGGCATACTCGGTGTCGTGCTGCAACGCCCTAACCTTGTTTTCATCGCTATCTATTGCGATTACATCCTTACCTGCTTTTGCAAGTGTTTTTGCTAATGCACTACCGAATCTTCCAAGACCGATAACTGCGAATGTATTTGCTTTTTTGTTTTTCATATTATTCTCCTTATCCAATATTTATATTTTCTTCCGCATAACCTACTTGTGGCAGTTGGTTTCTAAAAATCCAAATCGAAACTATTGTCAATGCCCCTAATCTGCCTACATACATTGTAAGTATTACAATTAGCTTAGAAAGATTCGCTAAATGCGGTGTAATGCCTGTGGAGAGTCCAACCGTTCCGAAAGCAGAGGTTATTTCGAAAAGCAACTGCACAAAGGTATAGTTAGGCTCGATAATGCAGAGCAACAGCGTTCCCACACATACAACTGTTACAGATAATGCAAATACGACAAACGACTTTTGCACTGCTTCCTTAGGGATTTTTCTTTTGAATGCAGTTAGTGGACGATTCCTTGAATAACTCATGGTTGCCTTGAACAATGTAAAGAATGTGGTCGTTTTTATACCACCGCCTGTTGAACCCGGGGAAGCGCCTATAAACATAAGTATGATGAGAACGAACAATGCCGCATTCGAAAACAAGCCTAAATTATAGCTGCTGAAACCTGCCGTTCTTGCGGATGTGCTGTGTAAGAATGCCCCCAACCATGAGATGTTTTGCTCGGTTAGCTTCAACATAAGCGTTCCTACAATCAGCAATAATGCCGTCATTACCAGTACGGTTTTTGAATGCAGAGTAAGTTTTTTGAAGCTACGGTTTTTCACAACATCAAGTATTACGAGGAAACCTATACCTCCAAATATTATCAGCCCACAGGTTACGAGATTCAACAAAACATCGCTCTGGTATGGAATTAAATTTCTCAACCCACCTAAAATATCAAAGCCTGCGTTATTAAAGGCTGCAATCGAATGGAAAACGCTAATTCCAGCCGCTTTTAGTGGGGGATAATCCTTTACAAATGTTATAAAGCTAAGAATTGCACCTACGCTTTCAAAAATCAAGGTAAGCAGCAGAACATCCTTTACGAGCTTTACAATGCCCTTAAATGTGTTTACATTCCAAGATTCACGAATAAGCATTCGTTGTTTTAGGTCAACTCGCTTGCGCATTAGAAGAATCAACGAAACACCAATGCAGGTTACACCCAAACCGCCTATTTGAATCAGAAGTGCTACGACTATTCTACCAAACACCGAAAATGTGTCCGCTGTGTCAACGGCAATCAAACCTGTAACACAAACAGCACTTGTTGATGTGAATAAAGCGTCAACAAATGATACAGAAACTCCTTGGTTTCGGGAAATGGGTAATGCCAAAATAACTGCACCTAATAGAATGACAAAAGCAAACCCGAGTGCCATCAATCGAGCCGGAGATAATTTTTTCAATAATGCCATAAAAGCATATCCTCCTGTTGCTACTATGCAACCTATAAATAGAAAATATTCACACATTATGCATAACAGCAAGCTAATTATACTCGGAATTTTTGAAAATGCACGCGGTGGGGAGAATATATTGTTTGGTTGCTTTGAGAGCGGTTATTTATATAATGCGTGCACTATTTCAAAACACGCTTTTTGATTGACACCATCTGCCTATGTTGTTATAATTTATTAAACTCATAAAAAAGTTATTATAAGAGAAAAGGATTATTATGAAACAAATTAGTTTATTGCTTTTAATAGTGTTTACAT
>JAAZFD010000150.1 GCA_012511925.1 Clostridiales bacterium | reverse complement strand
ATGTGAAGTAGCCCTTTCTAACATAATTTGTCGCACTATCTCCTGGTTTAGCTCCAGCTACTTGCCCACTATCAATACGCTTTTGCATCAATTCTAGCGAATCTACATATTGATCGCGCGGAACCTCAATACGCATCATTGTGCCATTAGGGTTGTTGTAAATTGAAGTGCCGTCTTTGAAAGCAGAACCAATGGTATCAGATGCTGTTCTATAATATTTTGTTTGTATGCTTTCCCCATCAACTATCTTATCGGCACCGAACTTTTGTTGTTTTCCAGTTACAGGGTCGAGGTTTTGCGCCTCGTTAATTACGTTTTTCCCCGTAATCCTATCCATGGTTATGTTTCCGTATTCAGCCGCATATCCCCCACCCTGTAAGCTATTCATGTAATTTCTGTTCTCGCCAAAAATTTGATTCATTTCAGGTTTCGCAGCAACTACTCCCGATGTTAAAAGCGATTTTTTAGCAATGCTCAAACTATCAGAGTAAGAGTTAGAATCATAATTTGCTTCTTTTTTAGTAGTAGTTTTTGTGCTTTCAAAACAATCATTTGAATCATAAAACTTGTTAAAAGCAAAGCGTTTGGGTATGTGGGTTTTAGAAATTTGGTTGAAAAAATTATTCCACTTTTCAATTGGGATTTTTGTAAAAAACTCTTTTTGAAGCTTATATTCAAAATCCTCAGTGTTAATGTTCATGTAGCATAGGTTCAACCCGGTTGGTACGGACTCACCATCTATTTTTTCGTAATTGACCTCACAACCATAGAGACCTTTAAATGGTATAAAAATATGCTGTTCGTTTTCCTGTTCTTTAGAAACATAAATGCCTTTTCGACCAATGAGCATACCAAATTCTCTCATAGTTTCATACGATTTTGACTTAGCAACAGAGAAGTAGAATGCCTCGTCTTCATTTATTGTAGATTCATGAAAATTTAGAAAAGCATTTACTCGCCCATATGGTATGTTTTTCGAATCAAATTTATAATCACTATTTGTTTCATCAAAGGGGCTAACTCCGCTTACAAGAAGAGCAACCGAACTATCTACATCATCAAAACCGCATGGTTCTAATCCTCTTCCAGTTGACATCCACGCTTTAATAGCTTTTCTTTTCTTAATGCCCTTTGATACCGCGTTTATCAAAGATACCATTACAATAAACGAGGTAATCCCAATAATTGCTGGTAACCCCCATGTGCGGAAAGTAGGCGAAGTAACCGCTAAATATATCACACATCCTATGCCAGCAAAAAACACCATCCCCCAAAATACAGCGGATTTTAACAACCAAGCTAATAGTTTAAACAACAAGACAAGTACAATAATACCAATAACTAGCGCAATAATACCTAAAACAATTACCCTAACAATATGAAACTTGATAAAACAATAGATAAGCCCAGCAATCGCAGCAGCGGCAAGAATATAAGGTAAAATTTCCATTATGAAATTGAATAAGGAAACAATAGCAACAATACCTATAATTATTAAGATAATAGTTAACATCGACTACTCCACCTTAGTATTATATTTGAATGATTCTTGCCAAAAAAACAAATAATGCAAGATTCGCATTTCTTTTCTATTATAAACAAAAAACCCCCTGCTTTGCAAGGGGTATTGCTAACTATCCAGAAAAAATTTTTTATTCTGCTACATAGGGTAGCAAAGCCAATATGCGAGCACGCTTTATAGCGATTGCCAATTCACGCTGGTGTTTTGCGCATACTCCCGACATTCTACGAGGCTTTATCTTGCCACGCTCGGTTATATGGCCACGAAGCTTTGTATAGTCTTTATAGTCTATAGCTTCTACTTTTTCAACGCAGAATGTGCATACCTTACGCCTTGCTTTATGCTGGCGTGGTCTAAACTTGCGTTCTTCCATTATTATCTCCTTTCATGCCTATCAAAAAGGCAACTCATCATCTTCAATATCTACAAAACCATCTGGAGCCTTATACTCGGATTGGTCTTGAGGTGAATATCTTGCGCCTGAATCGCCATGCTCACCTTGTGAACGTGGAGTGAGAAACTCAATATCTTCGGCTTGCACTTCTAAAGAAGCGCCGGTTTTACCGTCTTTCGTTTCGTAGGTGCGTATAGAAACCTCGCCGATGACTGCTATTTTTTTACCCTTTGAAAGATATTTTGCGCAGTTTTCGCCTAAGCCTCTCCAAGCAGTAACCCTAAAAAAGTCGGTAACAGCTTCGCCCTTTTCGTCTTTTGCAAAACGCCTATTAACTGCAATAGTTATCGAGCATACCGAAACGCCATTTGGCGTAGTGCGAAGTTCTGGGTCTCTTGTTAAGTTTCCGATGAGCATAATCTTATTCATAACATTTATCCTTTCGAATTATTGCTTATTCATCAACACGAATAACAACGAATCGTATGACACTTTCGTCAATTCTGAAGTTACGTTCAAGCTCTTTTGGAAGCTCTGAATCACCTTCGAAATTGATAAGTACATAGTAACCTTCGGTTACATAGTCGATTGGGTATGCTAAACGACGCTTTCCCCATTCATCAACCTTAGTAACATTGCCACCGTTTGTAGCGATAAGCTCGTTAAACTTTGCAACTTTGCCGTTTATCGCCTCATCACCTATGGATGCATTGATTACATAAACACTTTCGTACTTGTTCATTCCTTTTTCACCTCCTCATGGTCTATTGGCCCCGATATTTTTGTCGGAGCAAGAAGGACGTTAGCGACTAATTATAACATGCTATTTTTTTCGATGCAAGCAAAAATTTACTTTTGATTGACTATTTGCAACATAAATCCTCAATCAGCAATTTAACACGAATAATGCTGATTGCAGTACCCCGTAGCAGGCATAGGAATATTCTTTTTTTGGCAGAGTTTTTTCTCATGTGGGTCATGAATTTTCCATAAGCCTATAACCGGCGACTGCGGTGCTATGGCACTATTCGTAGGGTCGTACCAATATTTGCAAAACGCACATCTTTTTACTTGTCTTATGTTTACTACTACCATATTTCCTTATTCTATTGGCTTAGTTGCTAATTGCTTTTTTAGCTCATGCAATGTTGCCCTGTTTGTATGCTCTATGGGCTTCCAAGTGTTGTTGCGATAGAAAATTGCTGCTAAGTTGATATACAACCATGACATCATAAACAACGGGAAGCCGAACAAACCCTTAATTAAAGGCTTTATTGGTTTATTGCACAAAAGCACTATGATTAGCCCCGAAATAAATACGAACGCAAATGTTCCGATTACCGCTAAGATTTCGTGAACCAGTAGGTTGTACCACGCAATTTTTCCGAAAGATTGAATCGTAACGCCTATAACTGTATTTACGGCGAAAACAGCGGTGCATGGCACAGAAAAAAGCGATAAAACTTGGTCGAAGCATATAAATCTACGCTTTAGGTTTCCTTTGAAAATACCTTTGAAGTATGGAACCATAAACTTTTCCATGCACTGAATAGAGCCTAATGTCCATCTGTATCTTTGGCGAACACTTTGCTTGAAGGTTGTGGGTTGCTCGTCGTAGAAAACTGCATCGTATGCAGGCACTACCTCAAAGCCCTTTATGATTTGCTGCAATGAGAACTCTATGTCCTCGGTGAGCGTTGTTGTATGCCATCCGCTTTCTTGAATAAGGTCTGATGTAAAAGCAAAGCCTGTACCGCCTACCGTTCCCGAGAGACTTAATTTCTTTCGTGCTTTCATGAATATTTTTATGATTGTCCAGAAATAAATTGCATAGCTACCTGATACCCATGTATCGCTTGGGTTCATGGTTTCCCTGTTGCCTTGGATAATCTTATCGCCAGCATTCATGTGGTAGTTCATTGCAGATAGATATTCCTCATCAACGAGGTTGTCCGCATCGAATACGCAAAAAGCGT
>JAAZFD010000149.1 GCA_012511925.1 Clostridiales bacterium | reverse complement strand
GTTTTGGATTGGAAGTGCAATATCCGATGCTAACTTTATGTACTTGCTTTTCGTTGCGCTTTTCTGCATAATTCCTTTTGGTTTGGTGTACTACATCATTTCAAAGAATTTTATTAAGATTGCCACAACAAAGGCTGGCTCTGTAAAAATTAAATATGTAGAGCGAGGGTTCAAAATGCGTACCGCAAAAAACGCCCTTTTGAGAAAAGAGTTGCGCCGCTTTGGTTCAAGTGCCATGTATATGCTTAACACCTCTTTGGGTTTGCTTTTCGGAGTAGTTGGAGCAGTGTTTTTGGCTGTAAAAGCTGATGAGGCTTTGAAGCTTGTAAATAAACTTTGTGTTGACGAATCATATTTGGGCATCTTAGCGGCGGTGGCTTTGTGCGGTTTATCCACCATGAATATAATCTCCGCACCATCGATTTCGCTTGAAGGAAAAAACCTGTGGATTCCTCAATCCCTTCCCGTACACGCAAGGGAGGTTTTGTTTGCGAAGGCAAAGCTACAGCTCGTGATTAGCATTCCTGCAATGTTGATTACGCAAATCATATTCGCACTTGCACTAAGGCTATCCGCCGCAAATATTGTTGTGCTGTTTGCATTACCAATCGTGTTCGCAATATTCAGTTCGTTGCTCGGCGTTTATATCAACCTTCTTTTTCCGAAATTCGATTGGGTTTCGGAAACGGTTGCCGTAAAGCAGGGCATAAGTATTTTATTAACAATGCTTGTACTTACAATTGCTGTGGCACTGCCTGTTTTTGTTTATGTAAAGATAGTACAATCCCACATGGATGTTTTAACATACACCTTGCTTTTAACCGCCTTATATGGATTAGCAAGCCTTGTGTTGTATCGTTATCTTGAAGAAGATGGCGCAAAGAGGTTCGAGAGACTACACTGAGTTAGGGGAATAGTAGGTTAGCAATGAGAAGAATTTTAGATGGCTTGTTTTCACTACAAGATTTAGAATACATGAAATTTGTTTCTAAGCTAATACCTACTATTGACCCAGATAGTATAATCGGTGTGCGTTCGCCAGCCTTGAAGGCGTATTTCAAAAGAATCAAAGCTATCGATTGCAAAGATGAGTTCATAAAAAGCCTGCCCCATAAGTTTTACGAGGAAAACAATTTACACGCAAGTTATATTGGTGAAATAAGAGATATTGATGAGGTATTAGCACAATTAGAAGTTTTTTTGCCTTATGTGGATAATTGGGCAACCTGCGATACCTTGCCGCCAAAGATTTTCAAAAAGCATCCTCAAAAGGTTTTTGACAAAGTGGACATTTGGCTTCAAAGCGAACACATCTACACAGTAAGATTCGCCATAGTTACGCTTTTGAATTTCTACCTTGACGAGCATTTCAATCCCGATATGCTATACCGCTTAGCAAAAATTCAAACCAACGAATACTACATTAACATGGCGATAGCGTGGTACTATAGTTATGCGCTAATAAAACAGTATGATACCACCATAAAGCTATTTGAAGAAAAAAGTTTGAGCAAATGGATTCATAACAAATCGATTCAAAAGGCTGTCGAGAGTTTTAGAATAAGCCCAGAAAATAAGCAATATTTAAGAAATTTGAGGATTAAATGAATTTGCTTTTCGGAACTCAAAAAATATATTATCGTTTTTCGGAAAAACGTGTACAAAACTTATAATAGTGTGATATAATACTATTAGGTTCTATGCTTTAGTGATGCTCCTCGTGTTGCAAACAAGGCGGGTAATCATGGTGTGGAGCTAATTTTTTTATAAAGGGGATTTACCAAGATGTTCCAAGACAAAGTTCTCGTTTGCAAAGATTGCGGTCAAGAATTTACATTCACAGCAGGCGAGCAGGAGTTCTACGCTGAAAAGGGTTTTCAGAATCAGCCCGCTCATTGCAGAGATTGCAGAGCCAATAAGAAGAGGCAGCCAAGGGAAAGAGTTCAACACCAGGCTGTATGTTCAAGCTGCGGTGCAAACACAACTATACCTTTCGTTCCAAAGAATGATGCGCCAGTGTATTGCGATTCTTGCTATAAGGCTCGCAGAGGCTAATAAACAGATAACTTTCCCTAAGTGCGCTTAGGCTATAGATTTCGATTATTAGAAACATTAAACCGTGGAGGATTTTATCCTTTACGGTTTTTAATTATTTATAATTAGCCTGCATGAAGTTAAAAATAGCAGAAGCGCCATATAATGCAACTGCTCATTGACATTTTTCTGTGTTGGCAATATAATGAGTCGGTAAGCCACAGAGGCAAAAGGAGGGAAAATGCAACTAGTTATAGAAATATTGATAGCTTTGGCAAACGTTATTTTTGTTCTATTAGGTACTATAATATTCATTCTATTCTTAAAAGGTATGGCGTTTCTTATGGGGGACAGGAACTCAAAGAAAGCTACAAACCAAGCACAAAGCGATATAACCGTTCCTACAGAGTTTTTGGAAATTCCAAAGGAGCAATTTTTGGCCATTGTTTCAGCTGCTATTTCAGAGCATTCTGGGGTAAAAGGGCTTCGTATTCATTCGGTAAAATTAGTTGAATCAGATAAATAAAAATATTGGAGGAAATATGCGTAAGTACAATGTTAAACTAAACGGTCAGGTTTTTGAGGTAGAGGTAGAGGAGATTTTAGAGGGTGCTAAGGCAATCAATACAAGCGTAGTCGAAAAGCCAAAGCCACAACCACAAGTAGTTTACAGCGGCGGCGAAAAGATTTTAGCACCCATGCCGGGCACTATTTTGCGTGTAAACATCAAAAATGGCGACCAAGTAAAGAAAGGTGATTGCCTTTTCATACTTGAAGCTATGAAGTTGGAAAACGAGATAATGGCACCGCATGACGGAAAAATTGCATCAGTAAATATTTCTCAAGGTGCTACTGTAAACGCAAAAGATGTTCTTTGCGTATTAGCCTAAAAAATAATTTAAGTGAGGTGGGAAATATGAATTCTAACAAACTGCATATTACAGACACGATTTTGCGTGATGCGCACCAATCGCAAGCCGCTACAAGAATGCGCATTGAAGACATGTTGCCTGCCTGTGAAATTTTAGACAGCATAGGTTACTGGTCTTTAGAGTGCTGGGGCGGTGCAACATTTGATACCTGCTTACGCTTTCTAAACGAAGACCCATGGGAAAGGCTTAGAATATTAAGAAAGGCGCTACCTAAG
>JAAZFD010000148.1 GCA_012511925.1 Clostridiales bacterium | reverse complement strand
CTCCAACTTATTAGTCCTCCAAATAATATAATAAATAATCTACTAAGATTATAGTATTTTGCTCGAATTTTTGCAAACGGCAAATACTGTATGGGAGAGTTCCTAAAATAGTATTTCGGAGTGTCAAGAAAAGACTTGGTCGGGCGAACACAAGGGTGTCGCCCCTACTTTTTTGTCGTATTTAGAACGGTTTTTACATTCACAAAAATAATAGGCAGGATAAGTTCGAATATTTGTTTCTCCTAATCTGCAAATAGGTTTATCGACAGTCTAACTTCTTTCAATAATATTCTGCACATAAACAAAAACCGCTTGACATGAAAAAATAAAGTGCATACAATATCATTTGTGCTTTATGCTCAAAAAACTATGCAAGAATACGCAAAGATTAAAGGAGTGCTTATAAATGTTAGGAAAATTGCATCATCTAAAAAGACTCGTGGCAGTAGCGCTTATTATCGCTTTTTCAGCCGCACTATTGGCTTCGTGCAGCGTGGTTATTGAAGACCCGCTACTCATTCGTGTTGGCGATGTTGAAATTCGCATGTCGCAATACAGCACCATGTTCAACGAAAGCCTTCAAACATACTCGCAAATCTATGATTTTTCAAAATCAGAAGATATGGTTAAGTATCAAGATATGATATTCGACCGTTTGGTTGAGTATGCCGTATTGCTTAACCAAGCAAAGGAAAAGGGCGTTGAAAACAGTCTAACCGAAGACCAGATTAAAGAAGTTGACGATGAGGTTGAAAAGATTTTCGCCGACTATACAAAGTCATTTGTTGACCAAGTAAAGAAAGACGAAATCAAGTATCGTGAGCTTAACGACCTTTACGCTTCAAGACTAACCCAAGAGGAAATCGACAGTATTCCCAAAAAGGTTGACGAGCTTGTTGACAAGGAATTTGAAACCTACAAAGCAAAGGTAGACGAATCCATAAAAGGCGAAGAGGAAATCGAAAAAGCAGCAAAAGAGCTTCTTGATGCCGATTTAGCGATTGAAAGAATTACCTACGAGGACTACCTAAGGGAAAAGGAAGAGGAAGTGCGTTTCGACCTTATGTTCACCTACTATGCACAGGACAAGGGCGCTTCGAACAGAGATAAAGCCTTAAAGGAAGCTAAGAAAACCGAAGAGCAATACAAGGCTGAAGCGCGTGCTAACACCATGAACAACAAAATTGTTGAAGTGTTGCAAGACCAAATCAAGGCTGAAATCATGAACATCGAACAAGGTGCTGACAAGAAGTTCTATGATGACAAAGTCAAAGAACAAACCGACAAGTACAAGGAAGACCCTGCAGCATTCTATGCGGCACAAAACGCTTATGATGGAGCAGAAGAAGACAATAAGGGCGTTATGCCTTTGGTAGTGCCAGACGGTTACACAAGAGTTATTCATATTCTTTTGAAAACTCCCGACCCCTCTGCAACTCCTGCGGCACCCACAGCAACACCTGTAGTAACAGAAGCACCCTCAGCAACCCCTGATGCTACAACTGCGCCTACGGGAACTGACGAGCCTACAGATGCGCCTGCTGAAACTGAAGCACCTGCAACCACCGAGCCTACCGACGAGCCAGATACCTCTGCAACTCCCGAAGGTTCACCCACAGACACAACCGCTCCAACCTCTCCCGAACCTACAACAACGGTTCCTCAAGAGAAGATAGACGAGGTTCAAGCTGAAATCGACAAGGCAAAGGAAGCCTGTGGCTTTGGCACAGATGCCTTCGATTCCGAAAAGTTCATAAAGGACTTCAAAGCACTTGTAGAAAAATACGGCGAGGACGATGGCATGAAGAACGAGCCATACAAAACATTGGGTTATTTATATTCAGATGCTATCGCAGATAAGTACGTTAAGCCTTTCTCAGAGGGATGCAAAACCTTAGAGTTCAATGGCGATGTTACCGGTGCAGTTATAAGCGACTTTGGTGTACACTTTATAATGCAGATTGACGAGTTAGAGCCTAAAACCGTTTCTTTTGAGGATGCAAAGGAAGCAATAACTAAGCAACTTCTTGACGAAGCACAGGTTAAGCACTTTGAGGAAACCCTTGACACTTGGCTTGAAACCTTAAAGATTACCCAGCACCGCAATAGGATTCGTGCATACACTGGCTATTCGCAATACTACGGTAAACAGCAGTGAAACGCTTAACGGCAGGAGTTTACAGAGTTTTTGACGGCAAAAACGATTCAAGCGTAAACTTCTTAGGGTATTCCTTTAATATCGAGGGAACATTCAAGCGCCTAAGGCATGAGCTTACGCTTAATGCGAGTGCAAACAGGGCAATGCAGGCGGCTTACAATGCCTTCCTCGAACCCAAAATGGAGATATTAGAGGAATATTGTGAAAACTTCATTACGATAGGCAACTTCGAATATGCCGATGTGAACAACAAGGCGGTTATCGAAAGCGTAGAAATTATGCTTAACACTTGGGTGGAGAAATATAAAAATGCAGGAGTAGAGGTAATACTCGTGCAGCAGGAAGTGTGAGGCGAAAAAATAAAAGGGGAGAGCAATCTCCTCTTTTTATGTGCTTAATTCACCCACTCAGTAGGGGTGCAGTGCTTGTCAGCTTGACACAACGCTAAACAAGTTTGCTACCACTCAATAATTCGCATTCCGTAGGGCGAACCTGTGTCAGCACGCAAACACAATAGAATGATAAATGTCTTTGCTTTCCTTTGGGAGACTGGCGCGCACCTATACATAACATAAATTATACTATCGAAAAATACAGAAAAATCTTAAGCCAACCGTCCGAACATTTTTCGCATCGTTCGGGCGACCGACAAAAAAAGATTGTCGAATGGGCAATTCGGTATTGCACGTACAGTTAAACCCTCCGCATCCCAAACATTCGCATTTCGTAGGGCAAACCTTAAATTCTGTCTTATAACCCGCGATATGTGAGTTTAATGCAATTTTGCTCGATGCAGCGTATTGTGCCAGAGTTGCCAACGGGCTCATATATCAATGCTTTACCACAACGAGGGCATTTAACATCAGACTTGCCAAATGTATCTATCTCGTGAGCATATAGAAACAAAGTATCCCCTTCGGCTTCGGTTATCGTTTTAATCTGAATACCTATATAGCAACCTCCTTATCAATGCAATTATTCTAATTCGGCTTTTAATATTATTAACTCATTTTATCACCAGAAACCGAAATTAACAACCCCTCCCAAAAACAGAATACGACCCGCAAAAACTTGCAGGTCGTAAGGAGTTAAGAAACATGAAAAACTAATTAAATGGCATTACCTTGCCATGTAGCTGCCGCAAAGGCTTTCGTCTCCTGGTCTGCCAGTGTGGCAACTCTTTGTGCCTTCCATAGGCTCAACCTGGATGCGGTTCAATTCGCAATAATTGCCGTCTGCGTTATAACGACAGCTTTTTACATTGCATCCTATTGTTTGCGTTCCTGTTTTTGTATGTGCCATAATATCCCTCCTATCACTTACTGATAGTATTATTGACAGCAAAACGAGAACTTATACACCCATAAAAAACGGACGACATAACCGCCCGCTCTTTATATAATGGTTAATTACTTATTTACGACCGTAACGCTTATTAAAGCGGTCAACGCGTCCACCAGTATCTACAAGCTTTTGCCTACCTGTATAGAAGGGGTGGCACTTAGAGCAAATTTCAACCTTTAGCTCGCCCTTGACAGAGCCGGATGTAAAGGTTTCGCCACAAGCACAACGCACTGTGGATTCGCCGTAGTTAGGATGTATCTCCTTCTTCATTGATTTCACCTCTCATATTTGCTGAGCGCAGAACGCATTTGGTTAGCCTAAACAACTCCAAGCACCGCATTCTCCTGCTGCACATTCGAGCAAACTCGAACGCATTCTATTATACAACATTAAATCCATAATGCAATAGGAAATTGAAAATATACAGTTTTTTTGCTTATTTTTGAATTACCCTTTGCTTTAGAACCTTTGTAGCCCCCTTTGACTTTCTCTTTACAGGCTCAATTTCGATTTTTGGAACTACATTTGCAAAGTTAATTCCAAATATTATTGCGCCGCAAGCAATCAAAACGGTGCAAATAGCTATGTGCAAAAGCCTGTTTTGTTGGTCTAGGCCTTTTACAAGCTCGCTAACGCTTTTGTAGGTGTATTGGTAGTAGTCGTCCTGCTGTTCAAAGTCGGCTGTGAGAGAACGCAATGCAATCGGTTTGTTTGCGGATAATACTATTCCTACTACGATTAAGGCGACCCCAAGCAAAATACCCAATATGCCAACTAATTTCTTTGTGTCCATTCTTATTGCTCCTATGTTTCAAGATATTAAAATAATAGCCTAAGGAGGCTTTTTATGCAAGTATAATATAAATGGTTTGACAAATATTGTGCCGCACACTAAAATATGTATATATTCAGAGGAAGGATAAAGAGAATCGATGTTGTGGACATTTCAGGCTAACCGCCCCGTGTATTTGCAGATAGCCGAGCGCATTATTGCGGATATTTCGAACTCAAAATTAGTTTCGGGTGCTAAACTGCCCGATTTTAGAGCATTCGCATACAACATAGGCGCAAATCCCAATGCGGTAGCAAAGGCATATCAATACCTCGTTGAGAATCAAGTGTTAGCTTTGGTATCAGGCGAGTATATAGTATTAGAGTCTACGCAAGCAGAGCAAGCAGAAGAACCTGAAGCCAAAGACGTTGCAGACGATACCAATATAAAGCAAAAGAAATTATGCAGTGATTTCATAAGAGAAATGAGCGATTTAGGGCTTTCGAAAAAAGAAATCGTTACTTTTTTGTGTAACTACATGGTAGAAGAAAACAAAAACCAAAATCAATAAAAGGAGAAAAAGATGGAATCAATTCTACGATGCACCAACCTGTCAAAGACCTATGGGCATTTTTATGCGCTTTCGTCTATCAACCTAACGCTTCCAAAGGGCAAGGTTGTTGGGCTGTTAGGCCCTAACGGCAGTGGGAAAACAACCTTTATAAAGCTGGCGGCAGGGCTGTTAACGCCTACGGATGGGGGCATTGAAATCAACTCAATGCCTGTTTCGGTAGATACAAAAAGCCTTGTATCATACCTGCCCGAGCGTACCTACTTTAACAAAAACGCAAAGGTTCAAGACTGCTTAGACCTTTTTGAGGACTTCTATGATGATTTCGATAAGAATAAAGCAATTCTTATGCTTGCAGACCATAGGATTAGCGTAGGTGCTAAGATGAAAACGCTTTCTAAGGGAATGCAGGAGAAGGTTCAGCTTGCATTGGTTATGGCTCGCAGGGCAAGGCTGTATCTGTTAGATGAACCCTTGGGCGGAGTTGACCCTGCGGCAAGGGAATACATTCTAAACACGATTGTTGCGAATATCAATCCCGAAGCCACGATTTTGATTTCAACCCATTTGATTTACGATGTAGAGAATGTTTTAGACGATGTAATTTTCCTAAAAGACGGCAGGGTGGTGTTGTACGACACGGTCGATAATATCAAAACCCAAAGAAATACATCGATTGATGCACTGTTCAGGGAGGTGTTTGTATGCTCAAGAAATTATTAAAACACGACTTTTTAGCCCAAAAGCGATTGCTTTTACCCCTATTGGCTTCTGTTTTAATTGCAGGAGTTGCAACCGGATTGCTTTCTTTTTTGATAATAAAGCTAAACGCGGGCGAAACTGCAGAGGTTTTCTTGTTCATGCTCGTAATGCTTACAACTTACTTTTGCTTTATTTCTATTGCTATAACAGCCATTTATACATATGTGCATTTTTATCAGAACCTAATGACAGACGAGGGCTACCTCTCCCACACGTTGCCAGTTACCGCAACACAGCATATATGCTCAAAGTTCGTAACATCCTTGCTT
>JAAZFD010000147.1 GCA_012511925.1 Clostridiales bacterium | reverse complement strand
GAGGAACAAATTCCAAAGGAACGCGCCTAACGTGGTAAACGCGCCAAATATAATACCTGTTGCACTAACTGATGTACCCGCACATTTGTTGATTATACCTATAACAAGGTAAATCGCACCAATAATCGCGATAATGATGAGTAAAATCCATGTTAGAGGACATGCAAGTAGGGCAGCGTTAAACGCCACTTGAGCGGCTGTCATTCCTGTTGTCGCAGTTGCTTCAGCTACTGTAGCTGTGCCGTGTGCTACTGCTTTAATTGCCGCTATTGCTTTTATACCGTTAGAAATCGCCTGTATCGTGTTGTATATCCCTAAAATCATTACATATGCGGTCATCGCTGCAACTACCGTATAAATGATTGGGGCAAGCCATGACCAATTATCGTTTGCAAACTGACCAACTGCGGCTATCATATCAAAAATTCCCATGACAACCCCCGCAACTATAACGACCGCATTTATTACGTTATTCACCAATGTTTGAAATGAGGGACTATTTGCAATTTCGTTTAATCTATTCAAAATAGGTTGAAACGACATTAACGCTTGGTTTTGTATGCTTGTTCCAATCTGCCCAAACGTCATCGGCATTTGTTCAAATTTTGCGTTAATTTCATCTGTCGATGATAACATTGCGTTTTTCACTATATCCGCTGTAATTTGTCCGTCAGAAGCCATTTCGCGAATTTTACCAATTGGAACGTTCAAATAATCTGCGATGGTCTGAATAACGTTAGGCGCGGCTTCAAAGACTGCATTTAGTTCTTCGCCACGCAACACACCCGAACCAAGTGCCTGTGTCAACTGCAAAGATGCCGACGATATTTCCTGCTGTGAAGCACCCGCAATAACGAATTGCTTGTTAAGATTTTCTGCGAACTGAATTGTTTCGGCATTAGAACTGAAAGCATCCCCCGCCCTTTGTCCTAATTTCGCGATAACATCAGCAGTAGTAGAATAAGACGTTCTTGACCGTTCAGCCGAAAGAAAAATCATGTTTTGTAAGTCTTCCGTTGTCTGCAAACCGTCATTCATCAGATTAAGTCGGGCAGTTGTCTGCGTTAATTCATCAGATAAATCCAATACTTTCTTCACACCCTGAATGGAAGCATACGTTGCAACAGCCGCACCTATTTTTTTCACCAATCCATCAACCGAACCTTGACCGTTGCGCACGCTGTTATTGAACCCGTTTTGTCCCTGCTCCATTTGTTGAATCGTATCGTCTACAAGTAAAAATTGCTGATTCAATTGTTCTGTGGCAAAATTCGCCATATCCACTTGTTGTTTCATACCATCAAGGGATGCAGTGTTGATATCGGACGCACTTTCGACGCTGTTGAACTCGGTAATTAAGTTATTTATTGCGTTGTTAATACTCATTATGGGTGCGGTCATTTGGTCAACCAATCTGATTGTCGTTGCTATGCCCTGCATTTTTACACCCCCTTCTATAAAAGCAAAATGGAAACGGTAATTTGAAAAGTTAATTTCAAATTACCGTTTCCGTCCTCGTTTGCCGCTTTTATTTATTTTACTGGCTTCTTCCTTTTCGTGTTTGATTTTTAACTCAGTTGATGCAAAATAGAACGCTTTTACGCCTTGGTTAGCATCAAGCCATTCATGCAATTTGGACGGTGACCAATGAAGCTTTTGGATTGCATAGTGAAGAAAAATTGCTTCTGTATCACCGTCCGCAATTAGTTTTTTGCTTCTTCGACTTGTTCTTGTAATGAAATGAATCCATTGAACTGATTGATAAACTGAATGAATGCGTTCCATTCGCCACTATCGTTCACCATTTCAACAACAAGTTCTTCGGGGGTTTTCACCCCATAGCTGTCTTGCAACTGAGCATCATATAGGTCAGGAAACACCACAGACGCGGCAATCAACTTCGTCATATACTCTGATGACTTGATTTTCTGCCTGTACTGATTGGGTTTTCCGGGAATGGGAATTTCAATCATGCTACTTTCCTGTATACGCTCGTTTTCTTTTGTGGAAATCGGTTTGATTTCCCATTCGAGTGGCTTTCCATTTTCATCAGAAAGACTTTTCGTTGCGGGGTAAAATGCGTTCTTTTTTACAGTTTTATTCTGTTTGAAAAACATTGATATATTGGACATAAATAATCACCTTCCTTTATCACATATCACAT
>JAAZFD010000146.1 GCA_012511925.1 Clostridiales bacterium | reverse complement strand
GGACCATTCATACGTGGCTGCGCTTTTGCTTGCTGGTGAGATTACAGCAGAGGAAGCGAGCCGCCTTCCAAACAGAAACATTATAACTCGTGCTATTGGTATTCAGCCTAACGAACTAGCCGATGTTTTTGAAAACGAATTGCGCGTTGATGAAATTCTATTGCTTTGCACAGACGGTTTATGCAGGGGTTTATCCGACTCCGATATAAAAAAGGTACTAAAAAACACGTATGATTTAGATGAGGCTTGCACTCAATTAACCTACTTAGCGAGAAGAAATGGTGCAAGTGACAACATAACAATAATTCTTGTAAAAAACGAGGGTGAAATAGTGCAATGATTGACAGTGGGACAATAATTAAAGATAAATACGAAATTGAAAGCGTTTTAGGCGTTGGCGGTATGGCAAATGTATATCGTGCGAAAGACATGACGACTAATGCTGTCGTTGCCATTAAGGTGCTAAAGGACGAATACAGAAATAATGCAGAGTTCAAGCTAAGATTTGAAAGGGAGGCACGCGCTGGCTTAACGCTTTCACATAAAAACATTGTAAAACCCTTGGATTACGGCGATTTTGACGGTTCAAAATACATAGTTTTTGAATACATAGATGGTTATACGCTAAAGGATTTAATTAAGCAAAGCGCTCCGCTTCAACCAAAAACGGCGATTAACATTATTCAGCAAGTATTGTTTGCCTTAGAACATGCGCATGAAAAAGGTATAATTCACCGTGATGTTAAGCCGCAAAACGTTATGATAACCTCTGGCGGAGTTGTAAAACTTGCCGACTTCGGAATTGCACGTGTTACAGCCGCTTCAACAAAGACTTTCGGTGGAGCGAATGTAATGGGCTCTGTTCACTATATTTCCCCTGAACAGGTTAGAGGTGATGGCGTAACCGAAAAAAGCGATTTGTACTCTGTTGGCATAATGCTTTACGAAATGCTTACAGGCACAGTTCCATTTGATAGCGATAACCAGATTTCTGTTGCGGTTAAGCATTTGAACACTCCTATAAAACCACCTATGGAGATAAATTCTAAAATTTATCCTGCTCTTAATGATGTAATACTAAAATCAACGGTAAAGAACCCAAAACTGCGTTATAGCTCGGTTGCGGATTTGCGAAGCGACCTTGAAAGAGCATTGCGTGAACCCGATGGTGAATTTGCTAAAATGGATATTCCGCTTGAAGAGACGCAATATAAAGCGAGCAATGTTAACAATGGCGTGAAAAGGCTTGCGATTGTTCTTTCGTCAATACTTGTATTTTGCGTTGTGCTATTTATTATTATTTCTGTTACCTATAACGCAAAGCATTTGTATGTCCCAAATTTGATTGGAAAGACATACAGTGAGGCTGCGGAAATCGTAGGTGAGGACTTCAAGCTATCAATAATTAAAAGCGAGGAAAACGATGAATATCCGTCTGGTTCTATAATTGCACAAGACCCATTATGGAAAAACCGCGCTTTAGCTGGCAGTATAATAGAAGTAACGCTTAGCCTTGACAG
>JAAZFD010000145.1 GCA_012511925.1 Clostridiales bacterium | reverse complement strand
TAAGACACCTTAGGTATCTTTATTTGTTGTGAAAGAGCAAAAAGTACCATCATTGTTTGTTCAGCCGCGCTTCAATTCTTTCAACAGGAAATGCATCATCAATATCTTCAATGATAAAACGCGACAAATCTAATTGCTCTTGCCCAATAAGTTGTAGATAATAAGGAATGACTTTGCGATCAATGATAATTTTCCCATTTCCTGCCCAATGTCGGTCTTGACCGTTCTTTTTCACGCCTGATATCCAATAGACCTGATCGGTCTTTTCAACATCGATATAATTCCCGTTTCCACAATTCCATTTTTGAAAAGCGTGATCATTAAAATATATGGTTGTTCCTGTTTTGGATGTTTTTACATAACCGATCCATGCCGGACCGTTGTCGTTATATCCTGTTTTCAGTTCAATATACTTTATTTCATACGGCACAATAACTTACCTCACTTACGCAACATATTACAGAATAATCTCTTATAGCCGAAGTCGTCCTCTTTGAAAAAAGCACTGCTTTTTCTGGCACGCCTTGAATGATTCGATTTCCATCGCCATAACCTTGCTTGCACTCCGTGCTGGCGCAATCTGAGCTGGGTACGAAATCCCAGTTGCTAAAATCGCATCACTGGTGCGATTTTTTGCCGCGTAAGAACACAACTTTAAATATCCCCTATTTTTTTAAAACATAAAAGGGATAGCTATTACTGTCCCTTTTATGTTGGCACGCCCTGAGGGATTCGAACCCCCGACCTCCTGGTCCGTAGCCAAGCGCTCTATCCAGCTGAGCCAAGGGCGCACGTTTACATGACGAAAAGTATTTTAACACCACAAGTGTTCACCTGTCAAGTAGTTTTTATTCGAGCAGAAAAATAATATTGGTTACGGCATAACATAAAGGAGGTTGCCAAAGCTAAGTGTGGGACTAATCAGACTATCACTTTTCACAAAACAAAGTTACCGAAAGAAATACCAAGCGTTGTTGATTTTTACGCAATATAGCTCATCTTCAAAACTTAAAGGTTCGCCTAAATATTCATCGCTATATTTGCCGCTAACTGTTAAACCACTCTTTACCATTGCAAACAGCTGTATGCTTTCTTTTTCAGTATATAATTCCTCGTATTCACTAAGCAGGTAATCATACGATGCCAACCCCGGCGGGAAGTAAATAACCTCAATAATTTCTACGTTAACATTTCGGATGGCTTTTTCATCATCTTTCGGTTTGCTTTCGAGAATGTTCTTTATTTCACTGTCAGTGAAGTCTGAATTATAATTGTTAATTGCGCACTTGGCATAGTTTGATAGTACACTCATTAACTTGTCAGCACCTCGCTCTGTCCACGCTTCATAAAATATCGTTGCTACTTTTTGAGGCGATGTCGCCTTCTCCAAACTTGGTGGTGTCATCACCATGACAAGTGCTATAACAACCACCGCAATCGCAATGACAAATAAAATCATTATCGGTCTCGACTTATTATGGGATGTGTTTTCGCTTTGCTGAAGCTGTTGCGTAGGTTCTACTTCCCACGCCGATTCCGCATCGCAGGAGTTGCAGTAACCGCTACCCTGCGTAAGCTGTGTTCCGCAATTTTGACAAATCACTTCATTAGATTGTGTCGCTGTGTGGTGAGAATCCTGTGCTACTTTTGCTCCGCAAGAAAAACAAAAGCTGCTGCCATTTGGAGTGGTTTTGCCGCAATTTTGACAAATCATAATGAAACCTCCATATACTTTTTGTTACATTATACAACATTTTCCGCAAAAAGCAAGTCGGACATTTATGAGCTAAGAAGTGCTATGTGGCGTTCTTGAAGGATGCGTAAAAGCTAAGAAATTTTTCTACGGCATAGGGAAACTCGTGCCGTTTTTTTGTACCTAATTAGCGAAAATACGACTAATTTGTATATGATTGCTTGAAATTTGCATATTTTGGAGTTACAATACATATTAGATAGAAAAAAGATTGCCAAGTGCAATACATACTGATATAATTATAAAAACGCTGTAGATTTATGGCGGTAATCCCAACTTTTTGTCTTTACTTTATGTTAGGAGAGATATGTATATGGATAACGAGCAAAACGGTTACGAACCACAAGCACTTTATGAACCCTTAGAGGAGTACAAACAGCATTACAGGCAACTGCACGAAAAAAACACATCCGAGCTTTTTGATTCTTTAACTCAAATATCGGGTGTTGATGTTGCCCAAAACAAGTCAACTATTGCAGATTTGGATGTAGAGCGCGCAAAAAAAGCTAGCACCGAAACGAAGATTGGCAAGCAAAAGTTTTTCAGAGGCACTTCGATTTTCTTCTTAATAATAGCGATTGTAGCTGTAATTAATAGCATTGTGTTGATGACAGAGGGCTTTTTAGCATGGCACCTTGCGGTTATTGGAGGGTTCATATTAGTTGTCGCCCGTTGTATTTACCTATTAGTTAAAATAAAGCCAAAGCTATTAGC
>JAAZFD010000144.1 GCA_012511925.1 Clostridiales bacterium | reverse complement strand
AGTATAGGCAGTGTAGAACTCCTGCCGGCCAGCCAGCTGTTTGACAGTTGCCGGGATATAGTGGTCATAGGCACCAGCACCCAGAAAACAGCAATAATCTGCTGCGCTTTTGTTTTGAGCAGCAATCCGGGCCAGCTGTTCAGACAGTTCCATCTCGCTAAGTGGCTCCGGCAGGTCCAACTCTTTTTGGCTCTTCCTAAAAAGTGAGGATAAAGTCATGCAGTATTCCTTATTTCCAAAGTCAAGTATGCATTTATCAACTCTATGCCAGCTCTGCCAAAGCTCCTTCTTTTGAGCATTTTTATGCGGTTGTTATGCCCTTCTGTTGGACCATTACTTATGTCTGAATGGATGATGCAATTTTTAACATATTCATAATCCCTTATAATGCTGTCTACATATAATTTAATAGGGGTGATATCACTTGTTTCGTATTTTTTTATAAATGCATCTAAAAGGGCGACTTCTTTTGAGTCAAACACTAAATAGCAATCAGAAAGAAAACTAATCAGATCATTTACTACGGGGTACATTTGCTTAACTGTGTCCATCATTGCTTTTTTTTTATGATTTCAATTTTTTCTTTGGCTTTGTCTTTTTCAACCTTAGGATCTGCCATACCGAATATAACTTCTTTTAGTTCATCATCCAATTTAGAATTAGCCCGTGACCGATCCTCAGCCTTAACCGGATCACTGCTATTTTCTTTACTTACTTCACTCAATATTTCTGCTGCATCTCCTGTGCCTTTTTTCAGATCTTCTTTTATTTCTTTTGATTCCTTCAATATGGTTTTATAAACCCGGCTCCTAGAGATTTTTTCAAGTGTTAATTCCGGGCGTTCCTTAGCTTTTTGCGCATCGAAGTCGCTCGGCACTTTCTGTTCCCGACTGCCTTTAACTCTCCTCAAAAGCCCCGGTTCTTCCTTGTTCACCTTAAGTATAAACTGGTATATTGCGTTTTGACTGCCTACGTAGCCTTGTTCTACCAATATAGGATGCATTGTTCTATGGGTATATCCCTTTTCCCATAATTCCAACACTGTTTCCCTGTAAGGGTTGACGATTGAATCAGAAGAAGATTTCACCTTGGGCCCGTTTACTGTTTTAACTGCTCTTTCTCCTGGGCCCCGCAACACAGCTTCGCCCATATTTTCAATCTTTTCTAGTCTTGCTTCTATTCTTTTCTCCACTCCGTCAATTAAATCGACTGCATTCCTTCGCAATACCCACAGCTCGTTTTGCTTTAGTGCCAACTTTTCAGCTATAGCCGCCGTAGTTAACCCCATGTCAGCAAGTTCCAGGATCTTTAGAGTCTGTTTGTATTTTTTTGCTTTTGCAGGTGTTATGCCAGAAAGCCTTATCCTGTCCTCAATAGTTTTCTCAGAAACAGAGTAACCGGCTCTTTCCTGGCTATCCCCAGCTGGATTTATCCATCCAGCACCGCTGCGAATATAAATAGTTGCCGGCATCGCTTCGGCCAGCGCGTCCTTTACAGCCTGCTGCGCATTTTGTATAAGGTGAAATCTGTCTGCAACAACGGCTTTACCACACTCCAGCCCGGCGGATATGTATGCGCTGGCCCTATCATTGCAGCAAATCTCTGTCCTAGGGTACTTATCCAAGACGCGCTTGGCAGCTTCTGTGCTTGTTCCCAATACGATTATCAAGATTTTTCTTGTTGCCAAGTCTACAAATACAGTACAACCGGTTGATCGGTCGCCTTTACGCATATTAATATCGTCTATTCCTATTACCTTAACTTTTTCGTCACCCATTGAATCTGCCAAGTGCTTGGCAGAATAGGTTTTTATGTAATTTAAGATTGTGTCGTCACTTATGATTGCGCCTTCTTCCTGTAATTCCTTGGCCGCCCGATGAGCACTACAAGCCAGCCCTCTTTTAACGCTATAAGCCTTGAACCTATTTGTGCAAGCGTAATTTTTATCACAAAACCCTTCGAATTGCTCCTTAAACTTACCTACTGTACAATCCTCGTTATGGCAAAAATACATCTGGAAGCGAACTTCGTGGAATACTGCCTTGTTATCTTGTGGTATGTCTTGAATAGTGTTTGATTTGTAATCCTTACATTTAAAAGTGCTCAGGGTTTGACAATATGGACACCTGGCACTGCTAGATCGTGAATTCCAGTAAAACATTATTCCCATATTATCTGACGACATGTTTTGAAGTACCAAGCTTTCAGGGATTATATCGCTGAATCTAAAGAATGCGTAGGACTGCATGTAAACACTGTGCAGAGAAGGATACAAAGCTGGTTCAATACCTTCTTTTTTCAACTCTTGTCCCAAAACTTCCTTGAAGTTTTTTTGTATGATCATTGTTCCCACTTCCCTAAAACAATTTAGTTTATCATACAGCAAAAACATTCAAATGTCCAGCTTATATTATCCTCTTATTTTAGGAAGAGCCTATTTTCTTTAGTTTCTTTTGCCAAATATTCTTCTTCTGGATTGCTTCGCTGATCTGCATAAGCATATTCGTTTGCATCGTAGCTTGTTTCAAACTTACGCTTTTGGCTGCGAATGTAATCCAAAGCAATGTTCCTTACTATAAGAACGAGGAAGTTACGTGTTTTGTTACATTTAGGATCGGAAATTTTATCAAGATGATTTAAAATGCGCATAAAAGCATCATGTGTGGCATCTTCGGCCAGCATCTGATCGCGCAGAATCCGGTTGGCTGCACAGACCATAGT
>JAAZFD010000143.1 GCA_012511925.1 Clostridiales bacterium | reverse complement strand
TGTTGACGTTGTTGCAAAGGCAGTTCTGTTCGAAAGCGCAATATACGCTAAGCTCCCAGACGATATGAGCGAAGCATTAGCTTTGGCAGCATTAGACGTTGCGGGCGCACCTGCACAGGCAAGAAAGCTACCCAAAAAGGGCGACAGCGTTCTTATACTTGGCGCAAACGGAAAATCAGGCGTGCTTTGTGGCTATGAAGCTATGAAAGCAGTAGGACCCAAAGGAAATGTTGTCGGCGTTGTAAGGAATCCCAAGCAAATCCCCGACCTTATGGAGTTAGGCGTATTCCACAAGGTTGTATTGGCATCAGCTACAGAACCCGTTGCAGTATTAGAAGCAGCTTTGGAAGCAAACGGCGGCAAAGAGTACGATGTTTCGATTTCATGCGTAAACATTGAAAGCTGTGAGATGAGCGCAATTTTACCCGTTAAGGATAATGGAATCGTGTATTTCTTCTCCATGGCTACCAGCTTTACAAAGGCGGCACTCGGCGCAGAGGGTGTAGGCAAGGATGTAACAATGATAGTAGGAAACGGCTATACAAAGAACCACGCAGAGATTACATTGAATGTATTGCGTGAAAGCCCCAAACTAAGAGAATTATTCGATAAAAAATACGTGTAATTCAGTATGGGGCAAGCGTTTCGCTTGCCCCTTTTTACCCAAAATGAAAGGAGAATGAATATGAACGATATATTCAAAAACATTCCTAAAGAGCAATGGGACGATTGGAAGTGGCAGGTTGCCAACCGAATTGAAACCCTATCCGACCTAAAAAAGTATGTGAATTTAACAAGCGAAGAGGAAGCAGGCGTTCAAAAAACGCTTAATACATTGCGTATGGCAATTACGCCCTACTATCTTTCGCTAATAGACCTAGATAACCCGCACGACCCTGTACGCAAGCAGGCAATCCCCACAGCACATGAGCTACACAATGTAGAAGCGGACTTAACAGACCCCCTGCATGAGGATACAGATTCACCCGTTCATGGACTGACACATCGCTATCCCGATAGAGTATTACTTCTAACTACCGACCAATGCTCCATGTATTGTAGGCACTGCACACGCCGCAGGTTCGCAGGTGTTACGGACTCTGCATGCTCGATAGCGCAAATAGACAAGTGCATAGAATACGTGCGTGAGCATAAAGAAATCCGTGATTGCTTGCTTTCGGGCGGCGATTGCTTAATGCTTTCAGACGAAATGTTAGAGTACATAATCTCGAAGCTACGTGAAATTGAGCATGTAGAAATTATTAGGCTTGGCTCGAGAACTCCCGTTGTTATGCCTCAAAGAATTACACCTGCGCTTTGCAATATGCTTAAAAAGTATCATCCTATATGGCTTAATACGCACTTCAACCATCCGAACGAAATAACAGAGGAATCAAAAAAAGCCTGTGCCATGTTAGCTGACGCTGGTATTCCCTTGGGTAACCAGTCTGTATTGCTTGCAGGCGTGAACGATTGCGTTCATGTTATGAAAAAGCTGGTGCATGAGCTTGTAAAAATGCGTGTTCGCCCCTACTACATCTATCAGTGCGACTTATCGATGGGATTAGAGCATTTTAGAACCACAGTTAGCAAGGGCATAGAGATAATAGAGGGCTTGCGTGGTCATACATCTGGGTTTGCTGTTCCTACCTATGTTGTGGATGCACCCGGCGGCGGCGGAAAGATTCCCGTAATGCCTAATTATTTGATTTCGCAGAGCTTTAACAAGGTGAATTTGAGGAACTTCGAGGGTGTTATTACCACTTATACAGAGCCTTCCGACTACCATGAAAGCTGTAATTGCGAGGTTTGCAGAGGTGAAAAGTTAGTTGAAAGCATTGGAGTTTCCGGCTTGCAACAGGGCAACGGATTATCGCTTGAGCCTATCGGCTTAAAACGCAATCAAAGGAATAAAAAATAGGTGAATTTAATGGCAGAAGTAAGAGAAAAGCTACAACTGAATAAAACGCTTGTTGATAAGGCGAGGAATTCAGCAAAAAATGTGGCTCAAAGCACACAGAATTTTATCGATTTACATACTACAATCACAGTAGAACGGGCAGTTTGCAGACTTTTAGGAATAGACGGCGTAAACAGGTTTGAAGTACCATTGCCTAATGTGGTATGTGATGCGCTTTTACAGCATGACTTGCTAACAAACGGTGCGGCTTATGTATTAGGCTGTATTGCGGCAGAAACTGGTCTTTCGCCTCAAGCGATTGCAGAGGGAATATCAAACGATTAAATAGATGTTTCAAGGTATACGTCTATTTCCCCCATGGTAGCAAGAGCGGCAATTTCTGATACGGTCAACGCAAGCGTTCAGAAAATCAAAAGCAATGTAGGTAAGCGCCATGATTATTTATCAGAGTTTGGCGACAAAACAACGCCATATCTCTACGTAATAGTTGCAACGGGCAATATTTATGAGGATATTATTCAAGCTAAGGCGGCGGCAAAGCAGGGTGCAGATATAATTGCTGTTATCCGCACAACCGGGCAAAGCCTGCTTGACTATGTTCCATACGGCGCAACAACAGAGGGCTTTGGCGGAACATACGCCACGCAAGAGAATTTCAGGTTGATGAGGGCGGCATTAGACGAGGTTAGCAGGGAGGAAAAACGCTATATCCGCCTTTGCAACTACTGTTCGGGGCTATGTATGCCA
Source organism: Clostridiales bacterium (assembly GCA_012511925.1). Lineage (GTDB taxonomy): Bacteria > Bacillota > Clostridia > Christensenellales > CAG-138 > DUPG01. The sequence continues at coordinate 466 of JAAZFD010000143.1, read as the reverse complement.
GAGATTGCGGCTATGGGAGCGTTAGAGCGGCTTGACGTTATGCTGAACGATGCCCTATACGGAATTCTGTTTAGGGATATAAACCCTCAAAGAACGCTAATCGACCAGTATTTTTCACGCGTTATAAACTCATTTGCTGGTGTAATAATAAACACAGGCGAGGACAATTATCTAACAACTGCCGATGCGGTTGAGGAGGCATACACGGTTTTGGCTTCTCAATTCCTAAACGAGCAGTTTGCATTATGTGCAGGCTTGCCTACGGAACAAATGGGCTTGGGTCATGCGTTTGAAATCTCACCAGAGGTTGAAAACGGCTTTTTATTCGAGCTTGCACAGGCACAAATGGCAAGACAGATTTTCCCCGATGCACCGCTTAAATATATGCCGCCTACCAAGTTTATGACGGGCGATATATTCAAGGGCAATGTTCAAGACGCATTATTCAACATGGTGTCGGTTATCA
>JAAZFD010000142.1 GCA_012511925.1 Clostridiales bacterium | reverse complement strand
GTGTAGAGCAGAAGGATGAGATCGGAGTTGGCCGAAAGGATCGAACCGTTCTGCATGATCAACATAATGGCAATCGTCGGCAAGATCGCCGGGAAAGTAATATGACGGATCAGTTGAAATCGCTTGGCACCATCTAGTCGGGCCGATTCATAAAGAGCCGGATCTACAGACGAGATAGACGAGAGGTAAAGGATCGAGTTGAAACCGAAACCCTTCCAGACATTGGTTAAGGTGTAGATGGCGGGGAACGCTCCGGCGTTCTGACGCCAGGCTTGTCTGCTGCCGCCAAGGGCTTCCGTGATATTATTGACGATACCGTCCATATCAAGGAAAGAAAGCAGCATACCTGCCACAACGACGTTTGAAATAAAGTACGGCAGATAACTGGCTGTCTGCGTGAATTTCTTGAATTTCGGCTGGCGAACTTCGTTCAACGTCAAGGCAAAGACAATCGGTGCCCAGAATCCGAAGATCAAATTTAATCCGCTCAAAACAACTGTATTCTTGATCAAGCGCCAGAAACTTGGACTCTCGAAGAAACGAATGAAGTTTTCGATTCCGGTCCATTTAATGCGATCGCTGAATAGAATCGGGACACCCGGTGTATAGTCTTGGAATGCAATCATGATGCCGTATATCGGAATATACGAGAAAACAAAAATCAATGCCAAAACGGGTAAAATCATGGACCATAATTCAATGATCTCGCGGACAAGACCTGATTGTACATTTGTTTTTTTCCTAGTCCGTTTTTGTATACCTGTTAAATTACTCAACCTATCATCCTTCTCTCTGTTTTTCTTTCGAGATATTACAAATTAAAATTATCGAAGCTGACAAATGAACTGTAATACCCCTCAATAAATAACACCTTACATTGTTAAATTGTCATATATCTCGTTCATGAATTGTATACAATAACCAAAGAGTTTGCAATAGTTTTTTTTATTTAACCAAAAAGATATTTTTGCACCACTAATATGCGAGCAGATTGGCAAACAGTAACTATCTCGAAAACAGTAATATTTTGAAATGCGTTAAATTTACCCTCACCAATATGTTACATTTATCACCGTCTTTTTGCTTTACTAATTTTACACGATTTTGTGTTGTTTCTCGACCGGCACCATTTGTCCACCCAATAAAGACAAGCGGTGTTAAAAGAAATATTTGCGGACAATTGTCTATAGAAGATAGACAAGATCTTCCGAGGAGAATTATTGACGAAAAAGAAATGTAAAATAAAAACGAGGTCAGATTGACCTCGTTTATTGTGCTATGCAGTTTCCCTCTTAGTTGATATCCGGAGACTAAGACCGTACTAAAATCTTCTTTACCGCCTCGGCGATAATAGCGGCAGCGTCATCCATCTCTTCGGCGGTTGTGCTTTGCCCTAATGAAACCCGTATGGAAGAAGATGCTTCTTCCTCTCCATATCCCATCGCCAGGAGTACATGACTTGCTTCGGAAGAGCCGGCTTCGCAAGCCGAACCCAGAGAAACCGCCAGACCCTTCCGGTCCAGGAGCAACAATAAGGTCTGACCTTCGCAGCCCGGGAAATACAAATTCAGAATCGACGGTAATTGGCGCTCCGCCAAGCCGCCGGAACCATGACGTCGATAGTTCAGGCCTTCTCGGTCCAAATTCGCCAAAAATCGATCCGACAGTTCCGTATAGCGTTTCCCTGCGGTATTATACTC
>JAAZFD010000141.1 GCA_012511925.1 Clostridiales bacterium | reverse complement strand
GATATTAACCGCTAAACACACAACAGCCTTATGCCTTTGTTTTGTTTGAATATTGCTAAAATATCGCATCTAAACAGCCAAATGCGCAAAACGAAAAGTCAAGGATTAACTTAAACCGAAGGGGAATGGATAAGGGAGATATATTATATATGTGTAGGTACGAAAGTTGCCCGTTCTCGGCACAGGTAATTTTATAACCACTAACAATTTCGGGAGGATAGCAAAATCCTCGCCAACAAGGGGTGCAGAATGAACAATTTCGACTACCCCAGCCTTGCGTCCAACCACCCACACAATTCCCTAAGAACTGAATCAAACAGTTCTTGCGCCTCGTCTTTAACTTTCGCATTTATCCCCAAATACGCCTTTAGCTTTGGCTCTGTTCCCGAAGGGCGTACGCACAGCCAACCGCATTCTAAAATAATTCGCACAACATCAGATTCGGGCAATGATAAGTCGGTTTCAGAATCGTCCTGCTGATTTATGCTTTTGCCTGTTTTGTAATCCTCTATTGCGATGATTTTTTGCCCTGCAATCTCCGTTTTTTTCTCGTTTCGTAAATCTTGCATAGTATCGGAAATTCTTTTCATTCCGTCCATGCCCTTGGCGGTATAAGACTTCGTAACCTCGATAAAATAGCCGTATTTTTCGTATAGCTCGTTCAAAACATCAAGCAAGGTTTTTCCCTTGGTTTTATAGTATGCAACCGCCTCGACGAGAAGCATAGCGGCGCAAATTGCGTCCTTATCTCTTGCATAAGAGCCTGCCAAAAAGCCATGGCTTTCTTCAAACCCGAAAATAAATTCACAAACTGGGCTATCGTCGCACTCGGCAATTATTTCTGATATAAATCTAAATCCCGTAAGCACTTCAAAGCACTTAATTCCAAATCCCTCACAAATTTTGTTTGCCAGCTTTGTGGTTACAATGGATTTTGCAACGATTCCATGCTCGTTCAATGCGTTTTTCTCTTTCAATGAAGACAAAATATAGTGCAACAATAAACTGCCTATCTGATTGCCTGTTAAATGCCTAAATTCGCCCGATTGCTCTCTTAATGCTATGCCTAAACGGTCGGAATCGGGGTCTGTGGCAAGAATTATATCAGCCTTTACTTCGTTTGCAAGGTCGATTGCCATAGAAAATGCGCCGAAGTCCTCGGGGTTTGGAGTTTGAACTGTTGGGAAATTGCCGTCTGCCTGCTCTTGCTCTTTTACTATATGAAGTTTGCACAAGCCGGTTTGTCTTAATAATTCACGCACAGGCACATTACCAGCGCCATGTAAGGGGGTATAAACCACATCTATGGGGGAAAAATTGAAATTGATTAGCTCTTTATGCAGTAAAAGTGTTTTTGTGGCGGCGTAGTACGCATCGTCAATAGCTTTTCCTAATAGAGTTACAAGTCCCTTTTCTACAGCCGTATCAATGTCCATAGCAAGCACATCAAAGATATTTACATTGTTGATTTTCATAGTAACCGCAGATGATAAAACAGGGTCTAACTGACCGCCATGCTCCCAGTACACCTTGTAGCCATTGTACTCGCTTGGGTTGTGGCTTGCAGTTATCATAATTCCTGCTATAGCATTGTGATGACGGATAGCAAATGATAGCTGAGGAACGGTACTAAGCGTTTCAAACAAATACACCTTTATTCCGTTTTGCGCCAATACTCCTGCGGCACGCTTTGCAAAAAAATCGCTGTTGTTGCGTGAATCAAAAGCGATTACCACGCCACGCTCGCAAGCATCAGGAATTTCGGATAAAAAGTCGGCTATGCCCTGCGTAGCCTGCCCAACCACATATTTGTTCATGCGGTTTAAGCCTGCGCCCATAACCCCACGCAAGCCGGCAGTTCCAAAGTCAAGCGACTTAAAAAACCTGTCTTCTATTTCCTTTTCATTGCCCTTGATTGCTTGTAGCTCCTGCCCTAACTCACTATCCTGCTCTACCACCTGCAACCAACGTTCATATTCACGCGCAAAGTCCATTTAACACCTCTTTGACCCTATCTTATAATATTATTCAACTCTTTTTTCTCTACATACCTCGATAAATTCTCCAAGGCTATATCAACTATGTTTTCCAATGTTTTGGGTAGATAGAAAAAGCCCGATATATGCGGAGTAATTATGCAATTCTCCTCTTTCCAAAGCGGATGATTTTCAGGGAGCGGCTCGGGGTCTGTTACATCAAGCCCTGCCATGATTTTGCCCGCACTAATCGCTTTTGTTAGCGCATCGGTATCAACTGCCGCACCACGCCCAACATTAAGCAGAATTGCACCCTGTTTCATAAGCGCAATTCGCCTTTCGTTCATCAGCTTATAGGTATCCGAATCATTTGGAATAGAAAGCGCAATTACATCTGCCTGAGGAATAAGCTCGTCGATTTTATCCAATGTATAAAGCTCGTCAATGCATTCTGCTTTTTTGGAAATATCACGCTTAATGCCTATTGTGTATGCGCCCAAAGCCTTAACACGCTTTGCAAATTCGCTTCCTATGTTACCTAAACCGACTATAAGAACCTTCGACTCGTAAACCGAGGTTACTTTCCCCTCTGCCTGCCAAAGCGCCTTTTTTTGATTGTTATGATACTGATGCAAGCGCTTTTTTAGCATTAAAAGCATTCCCAACATGTGCTCGGAAATAGCCAAGCCAAATGCGCCTCTTGAATTTGTGAGAGTAGCACCCTTAGGCATAAGCTGAGGATAGCCCTCATAGCCGCTCATAGATAATTGTAGCCATTTTAGGTTTTTTGCGCTTTCTAAATAGCTTTTAGGTATGTTGCCTATAATTACCTCTTTGTTTTCAACATCGTGGGGTTGCACCTTATCCATGCCAATGTATTCAACATCAGAAGTCATTTGTGCTATTCTTTGCTTTTGAACCTCATTAAAGGGTATTGTAACTAAAACTTTCATTTTTCCTCCAAATCTATTATTAGCTCAACAGGGCAATGGTCGCTGCCCATTATAAAATCGTGAATTATGCACTCTTTAATATTATTTGCCAACGCTTCGCTAACTACAAAATAATCTATACGCCAACCTATATTTCTATCCCTTGCACTCGCAAAGTAGCTCCACCAAGTATATGCGTCTGTTTTTTCGGGATATAATAACCTAAACGCATCTATGAAGCCTGCGCCAAGTAATTCAGTCATTTTAGAGCGTTCCTTATCTGTGAAGCCTGCATTATTTCTATTTGTTTTGGGATTTTTAATGTCTATTTCCTCATGCGCAACATTCAAATCACCGCAAAGTATTACAGGCTTAATTTTGTTTAATGCTTTTAGGAAATCTCTGAACAAATCCTCCCATTCCATACGATAATCAAGCCTTGTTAGCTCCCTTTGAGAGTTGGGCGTATAGCAGTTCACAAAATAATAGCTTGAAAATTCAAGTGTAAGTATTCTGCCCTCGCTTTCAAAGCCGATAGGAATATCTGCTTTTTCGTCTATCGCTCGCCACGCATCAAAATTATGATACACGAATTGCGGAATTACCCTTGTGAACACCGCAGTACCCGAATACCCCTTTTTCTCTGCACTATTGTAGTATTGGTGATAGCCCTCTATATCCACCTCTGCTTGCTCGGGCTGTAGCTTTGTTTCCTGCAAGGCGATTATATCTGCATCTAATGGCAGTATAGACTCATAAAAGCCTTTTTTCAAAGCCGCCCTCAAGCCGTTTACATTCCATGTTAAAAGTTTCATAGCACCTCTTCTTTTGAAAAGTAAGCCGTGCAATTTCTCACACGGCTTTTTTATTTACTCGCCAGCAACCATAAGTTTTTTTATGATTACAGAAGCCGCACCGAACAGCCCACCTTCGCCGCCTGTGGAGAACCTAAAGTCGCTGCCTATTTCCTCGATGTCCTGTAAAAGCTCATAGAAAGAGCCTGCAACGGTTATTTGGTCAACCGATTTTACAATATTGCCGTTCTCAACCAAAAGTCCCTTTGCTCCGAAAGAAAACTCGCCGCTTATATCGTTAGCGCCCGACAATGTACCCTCAAGCGCAGTGATTATAATACCATTTTTAAGCGTTTTCACCATATCGTCATAGCTTTTAACACCGCTTTGCAAATACATATTAGTTGGCGAAACATTTATTGCGCCTGCCGTACCTGCCCTGCCTGCGTTTGAAGTCGATTCTACATTCGCTTTCTTAGCGGTTTTGAGATTGTGCATAAGCGTTTTTAGCACTCCGTTTTCGATTATGTGCTTTGTAACCGAAGGAGTACCCTCGCCGTCAAAGGCTCGTGGGAATATTTTGTGCTTGGGGTCGTCAATAAGATTGACTATATCGCTTGCAACCTTTGTACCCTCTTTGTTCGCCATGAGAGTAAGTCCCTTTTGTGCCGCATCGGCAGAGAACTGTCCCCAAAAGGTTTCAAGCATTTCCGCCATAACGGAATTTCTAAACAACACCTTGTATTCACCCGACTTAACAGGAGTTGCGTTGAACTTTTCTAAGCATTCATGCACCGCTTTATCAACTAAAAATTCAGTATCACCTGCTTTTTCACCGACTTCTATTGCAAAGGCTTCTTTTGTTTCCACGCCCTGCTGCATTATAACTCCCAAAATCGCCGCACTTATACTTGTAGTTTCCTTTGCGTCAAGCCCCATTGTGTTTGAGATATGAACGGTAGAAGAGCCGCTATCTATCATGCAATAGCTTGTGCGTAGCACTCTTTCGTCCTTCGCCTTTACCGCTTGCTCCAAATCGTATGCAAACTTGATTTTTTCTTGCTCGGAAGCATTTGAAAATGGGTCAACCATGCTACCAACATCTTCATCTTTGCATTTGCCCTGCATTGGGTGCTCGTCTTCGTTTTCAATAGCTTTTGCGTTGTCTATTGCGTGCTTTACAAGTGTTTGTGCATCTTCAAATACCTCTGTATAGGCATAGCCGTCCTTGCCTTGGTATTTTACACGCAAGTTTAGTCCGAACTTAACCGCCGCTGTATATCTGTCGATTTCCTGTCCCAATACGTTTACGTTGAAGTTCGTGCCTTCCTCAAAATACACCTCGGCTGCGGAACAGCCCAAAGCATTTGCACAATCAAATAATTCTTTTCTAAATTCAATAAAATTCATTAAATATCGCCTCCTTTACCGCCAACAACCATTTCAGAAACCCTGATGCGTGGCTGTCCGACATTTGTGGGAACCATGCCCGACAACGAACCGCAATTACCCTGCCCATGCCATAGCTCTTTGCTTATTCTGTCGATTTTGAACAGCACATCTGCGCCCCTGCCAATTAGCGTTGCGCCACGAACGGGACACACGATTTCGCCGTTCTTAATCCAATAGCCCTCGGCAACAGCAAAGTTGAAATCGCCTGTAAGCGGCATTACAGAGCCGCCGCCCATTCTTGCCGCAAACAATCCCTCGTCTATCGAGCGTATCATTTCTGCTTCATCGTCATTGCCGGGTGCAAAGAATGTGTTTGTCATGCGGGAAGTAGGAGCATAAGTGTAATCCTGCCTTCTTGACGAACCTGTGAGTGGGTGATTCATTTTTTTAGCGTTAAGCCTGTCAACCAAGTATGATTTTAAAACACCGTTTTCGATTAAAACATTGCGCTTTGATTCAGTACCCTCGTCGTCTATACGGATAGAACCCCATTCGCCTTTTTGTGTGCCATCGTCTATGGCTGTTACTATATCGCTTGCAACCTTTTGACCCAATTTCCCTGCGAAAACCGAATTGCCCTTTGCAACGGAAGTAGCTTCTAAACCATGAACGCAAGCCTCATGCAGTATAACTCCGCCAAAGCCGCCGTCTATTACTACGGGAACGGTTTTTGCAGGGCAGGGTAGCCCATGCAGCATTGTTACAGCAGTTTTTGCTGCCTGCAATGCAGTAGCTTCAACATCAATTAGCTCAAATGCTTCAAAGCCCATGCCACGACCAGGACCTTCAAAGCCCGATTGCGCTTCGCCGTCTTTCGTTGCAACTGCTTCAATCGCAACACGCACTCTCGGTTGAGTGTCGGACACGTGCAAGCCCTCGGAATTGAATATTTCTATTCTTCTGTTCACATCGAGATACCTTGCCGAAACTTGAGAAATCTCGGGCGAATAACCCTTTGCGGCCTTGTGCATACGCTTTAAAAGGTCAATTCTGTGTGCGTTCTCAACCTCTTTTAGTTGGCGCTTAACCGCTTGTGTGTAATCACGGTTTTTAGCAATAGGCATAGAGTTATACCCTTTTTGTGAGTTTAAAACTGCCGCAGCCGCCCTCGCTGTTTTAATTAACGCTTCCTCGCTTAAATCTGCGGTGTAAGCGTAGCCCGATTGAGAGCCTTTTAGCACTCTAACTCCTGCGCCCCTGCTTCGTTTATAGCTGGCGGACTCTATTTTGCCGTCAACCATGGACACATTGTTGCCCTCTGTGTCCTCAAAAAACAGCTCGGAAAAATCTCCGCCTGTGCTCAGTGCCGCTTCAAGCACCTTTAATGCAATAATTTCAGAAACCAAATTCTTTTTCCCCCTCAAAAATATTTTAGTAAACAAACGCAAGCAAAAACAACTACTATTGAATCTGCTTGCGTAACTAACTGTATTATTATGAACTCTTATGTGTTTTTCAATGCCCTCGCCAACAGCGCAATGAAAGTTCCGTCATTCAACGAGTTTGCATCATAGCATATTACATAAGTTTCTACGCCATACAAATCCACGATTTTATTATCAGATGGGAACAGAAACGCTCCCAAAGGTGGCTCCATTGAAGCTAATCTATACATTCCAGGCAACTTCAATTCATTTGGAAGTAAAATTTCGGTTGCGAATGTGCCAGATGATAGCCCGAAAGTACCCTTGTATTCGGTAATCGAATGGTTGAACAGGTAACCGTTCCCCCTCCATACACCGTAATTTCTGACGAATGCGATAGGGATATTAAGCTCTGCTCCCTCTTGTGTTTCGTTCAGATAATCCGAAACAGCCTGTAGCATAGCCTTATCGGTTTCATCTATCTTTTCGTACTGGGTTTTGCTCCATTTATTAAGCATGATATTTAATGTGTAGGTGATTGCAAAAAGGCTTGCAACAATCAGCAATATACATACAAGCATGATATATACACGATTTTTTTCTATAGTAAGTTTTTTCTGCATTATTTTCTTCCTTTAATTACTCCAATTAACTAATTCAAAATGCATTGTACCATAAAAAGCCTGTATATGCAATTCGATATGTTAAAATCATTAAATATAAGTTGCCAGTTAATTGTGAAATTTAAGTCTTACCCCTTGGTGCATTGCATAGCACGCGCTGTGTGATATAATAAAATTATCCTGTGATAAGGGGGAGAGGTTTATGGAACAATACAATCAAGGCAGTTACGAAAACGAAGAAAGGAAAAATAAGAAGCTACGAATCGTACTTACGGTCTTAACTGTTGTTATTTTGATAATGACAGTAATGTTTTTTCTGATAGGCTTTAAGGTAATCGATTTAAGTTTCTTCAAGTTTGGTGGTTTGGGTATGGGTTATACTTATAAAAATGCAGACAGCTACTCCATAGGTAGCAACGAGGTTATGGCGGCAGAAATAAGCGAAATCGATATTGATTGGGTTTCAGGCTCAATAAATGTAGAGGTGTATGACGGCGATAAAATCATTTTCTTTGAGGACGAAGGATTGATTGAAAACCATCAGCTACGCTATAAGGTAGAGGGCGGCAGGCTTACAATCAAGTACATGAAATCGGGGTTTTTCACCGTTTCAGTAAAATCAAAGGATTTAGTTGTTAAAATTCCAAAGGACTCTAAGCCGTATAGTCTGTTTAGGATTGATACGGTTTCAGCATCAATAAATGCAGGTAATTTTACGAGCGATGAGGTAACGCTTGATACGGTTTCGGGCAGTGTTGATTTAACAAGCGTAACCTGTAATTTGTTAAAGGTTGAAAGCGTAAGTGGCAGAGTAAATATTGCCGACACCACAACCGAGGATTTCAACTGCGATAATGTAAGCGGCAGTATAAATTTCAACGGCAATGCAGATAAGATTAAAGCGGATTCTGTTTCGGGAGAAATAAGTATAAGCTCATACACTTGCCCAAAAACCGTTAATATAGAGAGTGTAAGCGGCTCAATTACGTTTGCAATTCCCGAGAACGATGGCTTTGAAGCTAAGGTTGATACGGTAAGCGGTTCATTTTCCTGCGATTTCCCAACCACAAAGGATAGAAGCAAGTATGTGTATAAGAATGGCGATGCGAGCTTTAGCTTTGATACGGTAAGCGGCAGCGTTATCATTGAGAAGATTTCTTCGCAATGATAAAATGCAAAATGGTGAATGCAGAATGCAGAATTAAGAACGGTTTTAACCGCTAACCCACTACCACTAATACAAAATGTTCGGGAGGATGTTGTTATCCTCCCGCTTTGCTCTAAGCTCTAAGTTCAAAGCTATTCACTTCAAAGCAGCGATTATCTGGTTTAATTTTTCCCTTTGGGAGTTAGTCAGCATGGGGTCAATCATTTCACACAACTCCAAAAACTGCTTGGTGTCGAAGTTGCCGTTTCTCGATTGCTCATGTATCGTGTTCATAAGCTCTAACATAAGCTCATCTTCGGTTTTGCCGTCATATTCGCTCATTAGCTTATCCCAATCGTAGTCATTATACATATCGTTCCTCCTTTTTGTTTATATAGTATGATATGAATACCAAGTAGGTTTTGTCCCACAATAATTATTTGCATTTTATTATAATTATTGTTGCAAAGTACCAAAAAGTAGATTACAATAGATATGTAGTAATATATACTAATTAAGGTGGTGCAATATGAACAAAACACGCACAACGGTTTATCTCTCTGGGCAAGAGTTTAGGTTGTCGAGCGAAAGAAGCGAGGAATACCTACAAAAGCTATCCGTTTTTGTGAACAAACGCATAAGCGAGGTGCAAGAGGTTAATTCTACTCTTAGCACATACGAATGTGCATTGCTGGCTATGTATCGCTTAGCCGATGAATATCACGAAAACAAGGAAGCGTACGACAAATTGGAAAGCAGAATCGACAATCTACGCACAGGCAGAACGCGCGAACGCACAACTGCTGTTGAAGCGCCTGTAAAGCGTCCGTTTGAAACTACCGTAAAGAAGTAATGGAGTTACTCTCTCCTGCCGGAAGCTTTGAAGCATTAAGGGCTGCCGTTCTAAACGGTGCAGATGCTGTATATTTCAGCGGCGGAGCGTTCAATGCACGAGTAAACGCTACAAACTTTACGAATGACGAAATAGTTTCTGCTATTGATTATTGTCATAGCAGAAACTCAAAGGCGTACATAACGCTAAATACCTTGATTTACAACAGCGAAATAAATAGCTGTATGGATTATGCTCTTTTTTTGTATAAAATGGGTGCTGATGCATTCATAGTGCAAGATTTGGGGCTTCTTTTTTTGCTTAAAAAACATTTTCCCGAAATAGAATTGCACGCAAGCACACAGATGGGCATATCATCATTACATGGTGTAAAGCTATGTGAAAGTTTAGGCTTGTCGCAGGTCGTTCTATCAAGAGAATTATCACTGAAAGACATTG
>JAAZFD010000140.1 GCA_012511925.1 Clostridiales bacterium | reverse complement strand
GGTTAGAGCCAACCAAACCTCCCAGCATCCTATATCCGCTTACTATGGCAGATTTAGACCAGCAGTTTATTATGCTTCCGCCGCTTGCATTTTGTCCTGCAATTCCGCCAACCTCTTGTAAGCAACCAGCATTTGCAACATTGAAGTTACTGTCGCCAAGCGAAAGATATGTTTCTGTGTTTAAATACGGTCTATACGTCCATGTTTCTGAAATCGTACCGCTGTTTCTGCCTGTGATTCCACCGACATAGTAGTATTGCTTATCAGTACCGCCTGTATTATCAACATAGATATCTCCTCCGTTGAGTGCACAATAACTTGACTTTGAAATAGTGCCGCTATCATTTGCGCCTGCAACGCCGCCGAGGTAAACCCCAGTACCGCTTACTCCGCCAATGGTTTTTGTTGTTGAGCTTACGGCAACTATTCTTTCGAGACTTGAATTCATAGCAACGTGAGTGGTAGTGATTGTTCCTTGGTCATTAAGCCCTACAGCTCCGCCCACCATGCTACGACCAGTAATCTCTTTGTCGTTTTTAATCGTTATAACACAGTTTTCTATGGTTGCATTAGGTGAGTTCATACCTGCAACTCCGCCAACCCATCTTGTACCCGAAATTGCATTTTTATGCACAGGCACTTCACAATTCGAAATCGTACCGCTGTTTGAGCCTGCTATTCCGCCTACATAATAGAGTGAAATATTGTTTTTGGGAGCGCTAACAGTCGCATCCAAGCTGTATTCAGAGTTTACACCGCCCAATGCTTCGCAATCCGAAATCTGTCCAAGGTTCATGCCTGCTATACCGCCCGAGCGTGAATACGCAAAGACCTGTGAAACATCGCTTGTGCAATTTAGTATTTTTCCTGTTGCGGAATTATAACCTGTCATACCACCCGAGAAGCCATTGCCTGCTTGCCCGTTGTTTTGCTGTGCGCCTACTGTGTTTCCGTCATTTATAACAACGCAACTCGAAATTGTGCCATCGTTTTTGCCTGCTATTCCTCCTACATAGGTTAAGCCGAATATCGAATCGCTGCAAATCAGCTCCAAATTCTTAATCGTTCCGCTATTATGAGCGAAAAGACCCACATAATTCTGTTGATTAGCACTGTTAGCACCAAAATCCGCTTTGAAATTGCTTATCGTGTAGTGATTACCATCAAAGATTCCTGTGAATGGAATTTTATTCGAACTTGAATTACCAACCCAGCCCAAAGGGGTAAAATCACCGACACTGGTAATATCATTTTGCATGAGGTAATTTTTGCTCATATTAGCCGCACTATCATCTATCTTATTTAGTCCTGTTAGTGTAGTAACTTTGATGAACTCCTTGCTATCAATAATGACAAATCTTATCACGTCAACATTTTGTTGGGCAGGTGTTATAGTTGAACCGCTTGCTGTAAAAGTTTGCGAAAAGGTAGTGTTAGGCTTGCAATCTCCAAAATAATCGGAAAAGTTACCATCGTTAATCGTAATTGATTCTCCCGACATCAGACTTACAGTTGCTTTGATTGTGCTATGTTGTTCGTTGAAAACATCAAAAATAGAAAACTCAATCTCATAATCAACTGGACCATTAAAAGCGAATGTAGCTGTGAAAATAGCATCAGCTTCAACTATGTATGTGTCCCCTTCATCGTAAACTATACTATCATGGCTGCATAGCCAGCCTTTGAATGTATATCCCTCTTTTGAAAGCGCAGCAGGGAGCGTTAATTCATAGCCAGCGTAATGCATAGTCATAGAAGGCACTTCGCCAATGCCATCGTTATTAACAAAGCTAATCTCATATTTTTCGAACCAAATAGCCCCTAAGGTAATATTTTGATTTGGCATTTCGTAGCTACCACCTGCGCCGAAGGTCATATTCTTTACAGAGCAGTACCAGCCGTTAAAATGATAGCCATCCCTCGCTGGTGCATCAGCTAAAATTACTTCCTCGCCTTGTGAATAGCTACCGCCATCAAAATTATCCTCGCCATTGTCAGGCGCATAAGTTATGGAATATTTGCTTTCTTCCCAAACAGCTGTTAACGTAATGTCCTTTGAAATCTGAATTGCACCAGAGTATTCGCTGCCATAAGTGATTTCACCATCTGTCCATCCCATGAATGTGAAGTTATCCTTTGTGGCTGTAGCTTCTGCAACTATTTCGGCAACATTCTCTCCACCCTTGAATTTCTGACCGTTTGAAAAGCCTGCGGGAAGACTTAGAGTACCACCATCTGCATCAAAATTCAGCGAGTAATTGGGTAGAGTAGTGCCGCTATCGCCGGGTTGTCCACCTGGCTTTTCGCCGGGTTTTGTGCCAACAGTTTGTGCAGAAGTAGCATCGAGAATTTTCCCGATTAGAAAGCCATCAAAAACCTTTACAGTCTTTGGAAACTTGCTATTAGCCATTTTATTTGAAAGATTGATGAAACGATTATTTATTTCTTCCATTGATAGTTTACCCTTTAGCCCAGAACCCGATGGCTCTGTTCTTAGATACACTGCATAATTGCTTTCTTCTTCTGTGCCAAGAATATCCTTGCTTGGGCAGTTGTAATCGATAACCAACTCAGTAAAGTCTTGATAATCGTAGGGATTGCCTGCTGATTGTTCAAGCACTCCTGCATCATCACCTTGATTATCGCATCCGTAAATGTAATACTGCTTAGCCTTTTCCACAAATATTACTATGCTTGTTGCAATCTGACCGTCTGTGATTTCTAAATTTTCGGCAGTAAACAGTAGAAGTGAATTTCTTGCGTCTGATAACGCAGATTTTGCATTTGCCTTTGCAATTATGTTAGTAAAAGCAGGAATAAGTATTGCGGCCAATACGCCTATAACGGCTATGACGATAATTAGCTCCACGATGGTAAAAGCCTGCTTCTTTGAGCAACTTTTTTTCATACACACC